>JANORI010000806.1:0-7738 GCA_031415235.1 Acidobacteriota bacterium
GAGGCCACGAGCCCGTGCACGTGAAAGAGCGGCATCACACAGAGCGACACATCGCTCGGGGTGAGGGCATAGCTCGCCGCGACGTTCTGCGCCGAGATCGAGAGGTTGGCATGACTGAGCGGCACGCGCTTGGGCCGGCCCGTGCTGCCGCTCGTGTGCAGAATGAGCGCCACGTCGTCAATCGTGGCACCGGCGAACGGCGCCGCCGGTGCGCTCCCCGCGATCGTCACGGTGCCGGCGTCGTCCATGCTCACGTCGAGCACGGGCACCGTGTCACCCGCGGCACGGCGGGCATCGTCACCGCCGCCCGCCGGCAGCAGCAGCACCTTAGCGTTCGTGTCCTCGAGGAAGAAGCGGAACTCCTCTTCCTTGTAGCCGGGATTGAGCGGCGCGGCCGTGCCCGCCTCACCGGCGGCGAGGAACGCCACGATGGTGGGCAGGCCGTTGGGAATCGCGATGCCCACGCGGTCGCCGCGCCGGATCCCGGCGCCGGCCAGCGCGGCGGCACACGCCGCCACCTGCTGGCGCAACTGCCCGTAGGTGACGCGGATGTCCTGCTCAGGCAGGACGATCGCGATCTTGTCCGCCGGCGCCGAGGCGAACAGTCCAACGAGCGTCGTCGGTGTCGAATGCGTGGCACTCATGGTGGCTGCACTGTGCCTCAGCAGGTCCGTTGGCGTCAACGAGCGGCACGGAGCCGCGTCGTCCGGCGCCGCGGCCTCACCGCTTCAAGCGCGGCACGAACTTGGTCATGCCCTGGATCGGGCCCACTTCGCCGGCGTAGACGGTGCCGGCGGCATCGACCGTCACGCCCTCGCCCATCGAACCATAGCCGCCCATGCCCGAGGCCTGCTTCGAGACGTGTTCGGGCACGAAGTAATACACCTCGCCGGTGCGCGCGCTGCCCACGCGCAGGCCCTTGCGCCAGCCCGGGTTGTAGTTGTCGTCAGACTCGGAGTCGATCGCGTACAGCGTGTCGTCGGCGGCAATGGCCATCCCGCTGATGCGGCTGAACTGGTGCCAGGTGTCGAGATGCTTGCCGTCCTGGTCGAAGATCTGGATGCGGCGGTTGCCGCGGTCGGCCACGAACAGCCGGCCCACGGAGTCGAACGCCAACGCGTGCGCGCCGCGGAACTGGCCCGGCCCGTAGCCGTAGGACCCGAAGCTCTTGATGAACTTGCCGGCGGCGCTGAACTTCGACACACGGCCGACGCCGTTGGGCGGGTTCTGGTCGAGGAACTGGTCGCCGTGCGCTTCGGCCACGAAGATGCTGCCATCGGCGGCAATCGCGACGTCGTTGGGTTCCGTGAACGCCTGGGGCGGGCTGCCGGCCGTACCGGGCGTGCCCAGCGTCATCAGGAGCTTGCCCTGCGGACTGAACTTCATCACGGTGTGGCCCTTACCCGCCGCGTTCGGGAACTTCTTCAGTTCCTCGGCCGACGCCGAGCGCGCGTCCACGACCCACACGTTGCCCTGCTTGTCGACGTCCATGCCGTGGGGCCACATGATCTGCCCCGCCCCGAACTGGGCCACGACCTTGCCGGTTGGATCGAGCTTCACGATGGGGTTCACGTCGGAGCCGGCGCACGAATTCGAGCCACAACGATCGCCCGCCCAGATGTGCTTGCCGTCCACGTCCACCGCGACGGCGCTTACCGAACCCCACTTGCGGCCGTCGGGCAACACGCCGAAGTTGCGCATCGTCTCGTAGGGGTTGGGCAGGTTGTTCGTCGGCGTCACCTTGGCCTGCTCGGGCGGGCCAGCGGCCCCTCGCTGGGCCAGAACGGTACCGGCGGCCAGCAGCAGCATGGCGGCGCTCGAGAGGGCGGCGAGTCGGTTGCGCATGATCGTGTCTCCAGTAGGGGTGCGTACAAGTCGACGAGTGTGCCCGCGGGCGGCACCCATAGCGCCCAAGTCTACGTCGTCTGAGCCGCAGACGCAGCAGTGCCGACGTTGGGCGAGACCACCGTCCGCTCGGGCGCCCCGCCGGTCTGGCTCGCTCCAGTGTGGACGTGCAGCTCGGCGTCGAGGTAGAAGTGGCGCACCGACCCGCACATGTAGGTCTCGTCGAAGAACTGCACGGCGCCGCTGGCCACGTCGTACATCGCCCCGATGAGTCCGATCTCACCCTTCTCGATCATGTCGCGCAGCACCATGCTGCGTTCGATCACGCCTTCCACGGCACGCCGCACCTGGATCTGCGCGACCCGGTCCACGAAGTCCGGGTTCTTCGAGGTGCGGTTCTCAGCGACCGTGCGCTCGAAGTAGACCGCCGGCTGGATCAGGTTCAGCAGCGTCGACAGATTGCCCATCTGCACGTTGTCACACGCGCCCTTGATGGCGCCGCAGGCCGTGTGGCCCAGTACGACCAGCAGGCGCGACCCCGCCAGCTTGCAGGCAAACTCCATGCTGCCGAGCACAGCATCCGACAGCACGTTGCCGGCCAGGCGAATGCTGAAGACGTCGCCCAGGCCCTGGTCGAACACGAGCTCAGCCGAGGTCCGTGAGTCGATACAGCTCAAGATCGTGGCAAACGGCCACTGCCCGTCACGCGTGTCGTTGACCTGCTCGAGCAGGTTGCGGTTGGCTTTGAGATTGTTCATGAAGCGGCCGTTGCCTTCTTTCAGATAGGCCAGGGCCTTCTCGGGCGTCATGGTGGCTTGACTTTCTTTGTTGTGCGTGCGCATCAGCGACTCCTGCCAGTTCGAATACTCCGCGGCGACGGGCCTCGTCAGCGCGGGACGGACAAATTGAGCACGGCCAGAAGCACGTGCTCGTGGCGGCGGCCACCAGGAATGGCGGTGGTCTCCCAGATGTATCCGAGGTCGGTGGACACGGCCGGCGAGAACCGCCGCACCACGCCGCCGGCCAGGCGATTCCGGTCGAAGCCGCGCGCCGGACCGCGCGGCGTACGATCCAGGGTCGACATGGCCTCGTTGTACGTGAACAGGCCCCACGGAGACGTCGCGCCCAATGTGCGCTGCGCCCTGGCCAACACCCGCACGCGGTGCGACGTGCCCTCCCAGGGCTCGAGCCACCGTTGTTCGACGCGCAGTCGCGCCGTCAGGGTCCACCCGCCCAAGGCCGGGCCGGCAAACGAGAGCTGCTGCCAGAACCGCTGCTCGTGACGGACACCCGAACCGAGCGTGCGCGGCACCCACGCATGTCCAACCCAGGCCGTCACCCGCGGCGCGACTCGACGACCAACGGCCGTGCGCACAATCGTGAGCCCAAGTTCCGAACTGTCATTCATGACACGCGGCTGCACTTCCACGTGCGTGCGCCAGTCGCGGCCGACCTGCCCGATCGCCAGTAGTTGTCCCCACGTCTGCCGGTCGGGATTGGGCTGCGCGGAGGCGGCCGGCACCGACATCGTCCACGTCAACGCCACGACTGCCGCGCACACCCGCACTCGCATTCGACTCATCGCCCGGGCTGACTGGCTCCTGCCGTGACGGCCGGCACGACGCTCAAGAACGCGTCGGCCGGACCCAGCAGCCACCCCGGCGCCACGCCGAGCACGAGCAGCAGCAGGAGCAGCGCCACGGCCACCACGCGCTCGCGGGCCGTGAGGTCGGGCGCGAGCGCCGTCGTGGCTTTGCCCAGGAACACGTGGGCGTAGCAGCGCAGGGTCGACACCGCCAGCATCGCACTCGACAGAATCACGGCCACCGTGCTGGCGGGACTCTCCATCCACAACGTATGCAGCAGCAGATCGTCGGCCACGAAGCCGGCCGACCCTGGTACCGCCACGCCGGCCGCGCCGAAGAGCGCGAAGGCCGCGCTCAGCCGGGGAAACGACTGTGAGCGGCCACCCGGCTGACTGAAGAGCACCGGGCCCACCCGTTCCTCGAGCGACGCGATGGTGATGCCGAGCCCGCCGAGCGCGAGGCCGCCGGCCACCGTCACGAGCAGCGCCGCGGCGAAGTTGTCGTGGCTGGCCGCCCCGACCGCGGCCAGGATGAGGCCGCCGTGCATGGCCGTGGTGGCGCGGTAGAACCCGCGCAAGTCGCGCTGCACGAGCGACAAGAGCGCGGCGAGGAAGGCCGCGAGCGCGCCCAGGCGCACCACGGTGGGCGCGAGCGCCACGGCCTCGGGATGGTGATCGACGAACCGCAGATGCACGAACACCAGCGCGATCATCGAGGCGAGCTGCTGCGTCTGCACGACCGGCGCGCGTTCACACAGACCGGCCATCCCGACGGAGAGCGGCCACACGCCGGCGCGGATGGCCACGGCCAGCGTGGAGAGCACGAAGGCCGCGGTGAGCTGGTCGGCCTGCAGGGCCACGCCCGTGGCCAGCGCGAGCACCGCCGAGAGCACGAGCGCCGCCGCGCCGGTACGGCTCGTGGGCCACGCGTTCACGGCGTGGCCCAGGCCCGCCAGCGCCACGGCGGCATAGGCCCAGGTGCCATCGGGCGAGAACAGCGCGCCGACAATCGCGCCAATCAGCAGCGCGAGCGTCCACTGCGCGCGCCGCCACTCGGCCGCCACCACCGGCGCCACGACGAGCAGCAGGCAGAACACCAGCGACTCCCACGGGGCCGACCACGGCACGGGCATCATGAGGCCGGCCCATCGAGCGAGACGATCCGCCGCAGACGGGTATCAGCGCGGTCGAGCAGGCGAGCGAACGCCAGCACCGGAGCGAACGCGGCGTCGATGCGGTCATCGAGCCGCAGACGATGTAGGGCCGCCGCATACACGCGGGCAGCCAGCCGCGGCGACCAGCGCTCGAGCCACGTGGGCGGGTGATGGGCATGCCCTGTGCGATGCGCATCGTGAATCATGTTCGGCGCCTTCAGGAACTGGCCCAGGCGCAGCAGCGCGTGACAGACCAGATGCACGAGGGCGAGCGTGATCCAGCCCAGGCAGATTTCCGCGAGGATGAGACCCACCTGCGCCAGCGTGGCGTGCGCCAGCGCGCCCTTGGCGTCGGTGTGCACGCGCACGACCGCGGCGGCGTAGACCGCCGTGGCCAGGCCCACGGCTACGCCGATGCCGCGCGCCAGCAGCGACACCTCGAGCACCGGCCACACCCGCAGCAGCAGGAAGAGCCCGGCGTGAATCGACACGGCGCCGTAGAAGAGCGCGCTCGACGGCGTCGGCCCCTCCATCGCGCGCGGCAGCCAACCCGAGAACGGCAGTTGCGCCGACTTGCCCATCGCCGAGAGCAGGAACAGCAGGGCGATGAGACTCGCCTGGCCGGCCGGCAGCGCGGCCGCCCCTTCGAGGGCCGAGAAGCGCGCCGAACCGAGCAGCTCGAAGGTGGTCACCGTGGCGATGAGCAGGCCGGCGTCCGAGAAGCGGTAGGTGGCAAACGCGCGCACCGACGAACGCACCGGCTCGTCGCGCTCGTGGAAGTAGCCGATGAACATCGCCGAGGCGATGCCCACCATCTCCCAGCCGGCAAAGAACAGCTCGAGCGCGCCGGCGAGCGCCACGAACTGCGTGCCGGTGGCGAAGAAGCCGAGCAGCACGAAGAAGCGCACGAAGCCCGGGTCCTTGTGCAGGTAGGTGCGCGAGAAGCGCCCGACCAGCACCGTGAGCACGGCGGCGAAGAGCGAGATGGTGACCGACACGCGGTCCACGAGCAGCACGAGTGGGATGTGGAAGTCGTGAATGCGCAACCACACGCCGAACTCCACCTCGCCACTGACGGGCGCGCCGCCGACCCCCAGGAAGCGCAGCAGCACCGCCACACTGGCGAGCATCGACGCCACCAGGCCAATCATCACGGTGCGATAGGCAAACGTCTCGCTGGGATGGCGATCGGCGAGCAGCACACGCAGGCCCACGACCAGCATCGCGGCCACCGGCGCCACGATCGCCAGCGGCATCGCCAGGTGGATCCACTCACCCATGCGCCACCTCCACCACCGTCGGCGCGCCGTGATGGCCGGGCCCGACCACCGAATCGGGCAGCCCGCGCCGCACCAGCGCGGGACGGAGGTGGGCCCGCGACTGCATGTGCCAGTCGGCCGAGCGCTCCACGACGGGCAGCAGCGTCGGGGCCGCGTCGTAGGGCACGAACTGACCGCCGTCGAAGACCTGCATCGCGCCCGTGTCGGGATCGAGCGACACCAGTTGCACCCACGCGTTCACGACCAGCTCGGCCACCTCGGCCTGCCGCGACGCCACGGCCAGGAGCGACGCCGGCGTAGCCTCTACGATCAGCAACAGCCGCATCGGCTCGTGAATCTCGATCATCTGCAGCGGCAGGCCCGTGCGCAGGTCGCTCTGATGGCCGTTCATCACGCCGATGAGGCCGGTGACGTTGTGCGGCAGCTTGGTGCCGCAGCCGAAGATCTCGTTGTCGACCGACGAGAAGTAGTACTCGAGGCTGATCCCGGCGCCCACCGGCCCGACCGCCGCCAGGATGCGCTCGATGATCGCGCCGTTCACGTCGATGGTCGGGTCGTAGCTGACCAGGAACGCGCGGCGGTCGAGATGCAGGCCGCGGGTGGTGGCGCGCCGGCCCACGATGCACACGGCGTTGGTGCAGTGGCCGTACTCGGGCCGCGGCTGCGCCAGCAGCGTGGAGCGCTGCTCCACGTGCCGTAGCGCCTGGTCGGGCGTGATGTCGAGCGGCGCGTCGAAGAAGCGGCGGCAGCGCTCCTGCGCGCTGTCGCGCCGGGCGCGGTCGAGTGCGATCGCTACCTCGTCGAAGCGCGGCGCATGACTCACCGGCAACGTGTCGAGGTCGTAGAACTTCACGCTGTCGTCGGCGGTGTCGTGCAGGGCGCCGATGAACCAGGTGTCGGGCGGAATCTCCACGCCGCGTTGCCGCACGGCCTCGCGCACGTCGGGACGATTCGCCATGTCGGCCACCAGCCGGGCATTGGCCCCGCCGCGCCGGCCGCCGCACGCGCCGCAGTCGTGCGCCGACTCGTGCGGGTTGTTCAGGCTGGTCGAGCCGTGCCCCAGGAACACCACGACCGGCGCGAAGTCGCGCGTCAGGCCGATGTTCTTGAGCGCGCCGGCGACGCGGTCGGCCGCCTCGGCGAGCGAGAACCCGATCGGCTTGCCGCTCTCGCCGGCTCCCGCGTCGGGCGCCGGACCGCGCAGCGTGGACAAGCGCGTGGCCGGACGCGGCGCCACCGCCGCCTTCACGCGGTCGCTGACCGCGCTGAACGAGCGCGGGGCCAGCACCTCCATCAAGGTCTTGGCCGCCGACACCGGACCGAGCAGCAGCGAGAAGCCGGCGCCACCGCTCAACGTGCGCGACGACGACGCTACGTGCCGTTCCCAGCCGAGCCAGCGGTCGCGCAGGCGCAGCCGCAGGGTGTGCCAGCCGAGTTCGGTGTAGACCGGCTGCTCGTAGACCTCGTGCGCGGGCGTGACCACGACCGGGCAGTGCGCGGCGGGTTCGCGGTCGTAGAGGCCCTGATAGTCGATGGCCACGCCGAAGAAACCGGCGGCGCCGTAGGTGAGATAGCCGAGATGCTGTTCCTCGACCATGCGGCGGATCGATTCCTCGCGCTCGTCGATGCAGAACACGAACTGCGCGCGGGGCCGGTCGGTGGACCACTCGGCCGGGAGCGCGCGGCGGGCGGCCAGGCCGTCCAGGATCCAGCGGCGGTAGGTGCGTTCGTAGGCGTCATGGAACCCCCGCGGGGGGGGGATCGGCGGGGCGGGGGCGCACTCCTGCCAGCGCCGCGCCTGGTGGGCGTCGGTCCAGCCGGTCACCTGGGCGGGCGCGACGCCGCCGGCGCGGGCCACCCACCACAGCACCGCG
>JANORI010000807.1:0-11967 GCA_031415235.1 Acidobacteriota bacterium
GGCTTGACCATGAGCGACAGGCTCTGCCGCGACCCGAAGAGCTTCTGATATTTGCCGAGCGGGATGACCACGAACTCGTCGAGCGAGTTGCCGAAGAACGAGCCCTTCTTGGCGCTGACGCCGACGACGCGGAAGGGCACGCCGGCCACCTTGATGGTCTTGTCGAGGGGATCCTCGGCGCCGAAGAGCCGATCGGCGATCTGCCAGCCGATGAGGGCCACGGGCTGGCTGCGCGAGACCTCGATCGGGCTCACCATGCGGCCGCGCTCGGCATCGAAGGTCGAGAAGTCGAGATACCGCTCGGTCACGCCCTGGATCTGGATCGACGTCAGTTCCTCGGCCCGGTAGGCGACCGAGGCGCTCTGCTGTGCCTGGGCCATGACGGCGCCGATCGACGTGCCGAAGCGCTCGATGGCCTCGGCCTCATCGGCCGTGATGCGCGGGTTGTTGCGCTGCCGGTCGCGCTCGTCTTCGTTGCGGATGAGGCCCATCCGGCTGATCGTGAACGAGTCGGCGCCGAGGTCGGAGACGATGGCGTTCGACACCGCGCCGTTCACGCCCTGGATGAGCGCGACCACGGCGATGATCGACGACACGGCGACGATGTTGCCGAGCAGCGTCAACATCGACCGGAGCTTGTTGGCCCAGATCGACGAGAGCGCCAGCTTGACCGACTCCCAGAGCTGCTGCATGGCGGACCTGTGCGGCGGCTACTTCGCGGCGGTGGCGGGCCGATTCTCGCGCACGTCGTCGGCGTCGAACAGGTTGCGCACGCTCTCGAACGGGCCGGTGATGACCCGGTCTCCCGCCTCGAGGCCCGAGGTGACCTCGAAGTAGCGCTCGCCGGCGACGCCGACCTCGACCGCGGTGAACACGGCCTTGCCGTCGCGAATCAGGAACACGCCTTCGATTTCCTTGCGGGTGTGCCCGACCGGCAGTTCACTCGGCGCGGCGGGCGTGGCCGGTTGCGCCGGGGCGCCGAAGCTGAAGCTGAAGCGCGAGGCGGGGGCCGGCCGCGTCTTGGGCACGACCGTTCCGGCCTGGTCGTATTCGAGTTCACGCACCGTGAGGGCCTGAATCGGCACCGCCACGGCGCTGGCCCGCGTCGCCGTCGAGATCTCGGCGGTGCAGGTGAAGCCGGGACGAATTTCGGGTGCCGCCTCGTCGAGGGTCACGACCACCTTGAAGTTGGTGGCCGTCCGCGGCCCTGCGGTCTGGCCGGTGGTCTGAATCGGGCTGTTGCCGATCTCGGTCACGCGCCCGGCGAACGTCTTGCCCTCGATGGCGTCGATGGTGATTGTGGCCTTCTGGCCGATCAGCACCAGCGGGATGTCGGTCTCGTCCACTTCGACTTCCGCCTCGATGACCGACATGTCGGCCACGGTCAACAGCACCGTGCCGGCGTTGTTCATCGTGCCGACGACCACGTTCTCGCCCTCTTCGATGTTGCGGCGGGTGACGATGCCGTCAAACGGCGACTCGAAGCGCGACTGCGACAGGTTGTAGCGCGTGCTGACCAGGCCAGCTTCCTGCTGTCGGACCTGCTCTTCGCGCGTGCGGATTTCTTGCGTGCGCCCGTTGAGATCGCTCTCGCGCATCTCGACCTCCGCCTCGGCCTTCTCGAGCGTCTCGCGCGACGTCAGGCCGGCTTGCCAGAGTTCCTGCTGGCGCTTGAGCGACTGGCGGGCCACGTCGAGGCCGGCACGGGCGCTCTGCACCTGCACGCGCGACTGCTCGAGGCCGGTACGGGCGCCGGCGACGCCGGCTTCGTCACGGCGCACCGCGCTCTGGGCCGCGATCGGATCGATCTGCAGCAGGAACTGTCCGGACGTGACCCGGTCGCCCTCGCGTACGCCGATGCTGGTCACGCGGCCCATCGTCTGGGCGCTGATGTTGACCGAGCGCTTCGGCTCGATCTTGCCCGAGGCCGACACCAGCGCCTCGAGGTCGCGCTGCTGCACCGTCTCGCCGGTGACGAGCGTGCCCTTCTCCTGCTTCGAGCGGGCGTAGGCGCCCCCGGCCACACCCATCAGCACCAGCGCTGCGATGACCCACGGCCACTTTTTACGGAACACGATTACGACCCTCCCGTCAGCAACACCGCGCCGGCCACCACGGCCGCCACGGCGACATACGCCCCAACCAGCGGACTCACGAAGCTGCGAGCCCGGCGCTTGACCAGCACCGCGCAGCCCACGGCCAGCAACAGCACCCACCACAGCCCGAAGATTTCGATCGTGCCCAGGAACCTGGCCGCCGGCGACCCTTCGTTGAAGAAGGGCAGGAGGGCCGCGAGGTTGAACGGGCTCGTCAACGATTCGCGAAGCAGGTGCAGCGGCGTCGCCAACACCTGCTGGGCGACCAGCGCGCCGGTCGCATGCACCGAGACGCTTAGGCACTGCCTGAACGTGACCGCCGCCGTGCGCCGCAGCCAGATGAACAGCCCCGCGGCTACGGCAAACGTGACCGGGGGCGTGAGCAGCGTGCGGCCACCACTGGCGAAGTAGACCCAGATGGGAGGCGCGGCCTGCAGCCTGGCGTAGGCAGCGTCGTCCACCTGGCCACCCAGGCTTTCCACGACCCGGACCCGCTCGTCGACCAGCGCCTGACGTCCAACTGGCGACGAGAGCACAGCGCCGCTGGCGGCGGACCAGAGCAGGAGCCACAGTGCCCAGGTTGCCAGAATTGCCGGCGTTGACATGCGAACGGCCGAGGCCATTGCCACCCTGGGGGCCGTCGCCAGACTCACAATGCGCCCGGCCGGGGTCATGGCCGAAGGGTTGCTAGAGATAGACATTCTCGGTGGAGGATCGCACCAGCATTGGCCGATTCCTCCCAAGTGTAATACGGCCGGGTGGTTGGAAATGTTTCTCGATGTCGGCGTCAAGTAGCTGATTGCGATGGACTTCCCGGTGTTTGACGCGCGCCGACGGGCCCGAGGTCCTGGCTGTGCGGCGCGAAGAGGGGCCGGCCTGCGCACTGGGTCGCCGCCGACAGAATTGTAAGCGGATGCGGGTTCTTGACGAATGGCCGGCGGAGGCAGCCGAGCTGGAGGCCGGCAGACGCCGAATTGCGGCACGGCGCGTCGGGATCTGCGGCACGAAGTTGCATGGTATGGCGCCCGGACCGCGTTGGGGCGGGGGCGAAGAGGGTGCAGCCGTAACGGTCGATGACCGAAAAGGTAATGGGACGACAGGCCTGGAACCCCCTCCAGAGCCGTGGCCGAAGGCGGACAGAACGACATGGCGGTGCGGATCGGTGAACTGCTGCTCAAAGAGAAGCGGATTACCCCAGAACAACTTCAGGAAGCGCTGAGCTATCAGCGGTCCAATGGCGGCAAGCTCGGCGCCAACTTGGTGAAGCTCGGCTTCGTCAAGGACGAAGAGATCACGTCCCTCCTCTCGAAGCAGTACGGCGTGCCCTCGATCTCGCTGAACCAGTTCGAGATCGACCCGGCCGTGATCAAGCTGGTGCCCGCCGAGACGGCCCACAAGTACCAGATCATCCCGCTCAGCCGGGTGGGCGCCACGCTCACGATCGCGATGACGGACCCGACCAACGTCTTCGCGCTCGACGACCTGAAGTTCATGACGGGCTACAACGTCGAGCCCGTGGTGGCGTGGGAGACGGCGGTTCTCGACGCCATCCAGAAGTACTACGGCGCCCCAGGCAGCGGCGGGTCAAAGAACAGCCAGAAGATCGTCGAGATGGCACCGGGCGAGAGCGCCCTCGACATGGCGACCCGCGCGATGTCGGAAATGCCGATGATGGACGCCGACGACGTCGAGATTCTCGACGAAGTCGACGAGATCAGCGCCGAGGCGCTGACGCGGCAGGGCGAAGAAGCGCCGGTCATCAAGCTCGTGAACGTCATCCTCATGTCGGCGATATCGAAGGGCGCCAGCGACATCCACGTCGAGCCCTACGAAAAGGAATACCGCGTCCGGTACCGCGTCGACGGTCTGCTGCACAACGTGATGAGCCCCCCGCTCAAGATGAAGGACGCCATCACGTCGCGCATCAAGATCATGGCGAAGCTCGACATCGCCGAAAAGCGCCTGCCGCAGGACGGCCGCATCAAGATTCGGTTCAGCGACGCCGGTCAGCAACGCGACATCGACTTCCGCGTCTCGGTGTTGCCGACGCTCTTTGGCGAGAAGATCGTCATGCGTCTGCTCGATCGCACCAAGCTGATGCTCGACATGACCAAGTTGGGGTTCGAGCCGGAGTCGTTGGCAAAGCTCGAGGCGCAGATCGCCAAGCCGTGGGGCATGGTGCTCGTGACCGGTCCGACCGGCAGTGGCAAGACCAACACGCTCTACTCGTCGATCTCGCGGATCAATACGATCGAAACCAACATCATGACCGCGGAAGACCCGGTGGAGTTCAACCTGGTCGGTGTGAACCAGGTACAGGTGCGCGAGAGCATCGGCCTCAACTTCGCGTCGGCCCTGCGCAGTTTCCTGCGGCAGGACCCGAACATCATCCTCGTCGGCGAGATCCGCGACTTCGAAACGGCCGAGATCGCCGTCAAGGCTGCGCTCACCGGCCATCTTGTGCTGTCGACCCTCCACACGAACGACGCGCCCAGCACGATCAACCGCTTGATGAACATGGGCATCGAGCCCTTCCTCGTGGCCAGTTCGCTCAACCTCGTGTGCGCACAGCGTCTGGTGCGCCGCATCTGCATTCACTGCAAGGCCGACGAGCCCCTGGCGCCGGCGGCGCTGGTCAACATCGGGTTCACGCCGGAACTGGCGGAAACCGTCGTACCCAAGAAAGGCAAGGGGTGCGAGAAGTGCAACCGCACAGGCTACAAGGGACGCGTCGGCTTGTACGAAGTGATGGAGATCGCCGAGGAATTGCGCGAGCTCATTCTCGTGGGCGCTTCGGCTCTGGAACTGCGTCGCAAGGCGATCGAAGAAGGCATGATCACGCTGCGCGGCAGCGGCCTGCGCAAGATCAGCGATGGCGTCACGACCATCGAAGAAGTCGTGCGCGAGACGGTGAAGTAATGGGCACAGCGGCTGGGGACTCGCGGCTGGCGGATAGAAAAGGCACAGGAACACAACATGGCCACGCTGCCTGAACTACTCAAGACGACGGTGGAGCTGAATGGCTCCGACCTCCACCTGTCCATTCAGTCGCCGCCGCAAGTGCGCGTGCACGGCGACTTGAGCCGGCTCGAGCAGCCGGAACTGACGCCGTCCGACACCAAGACGCTCGCCTACAGCGTGCTGACCGACGCGCAGAAGAAGCGCTTTGAGGAGTCGCAGGAACTCGACTTCTCGTTCGGCATCCGTGGGTTGGCGCGCTTCCGCTTCAACATCTTCAACCAACGCGGCGCCGTGGGCGCCGTGTACCGTCTGATTCCGGAGCGCGTGCGGCCGTTCGACGAGCTCGGCTTGCCGGCCGTCATCGGCAAGCTGGCCGAGCGCCCGCGCGGGCTGGTCCTGGTCACCGGGCCGACCGGCAGCGGCAAATCGACGACGCTCGCGGCCATGATCGACAAGATCAACATCGAGCGGAAGAGCCACATTCTCACGATCGAAGATCCCATCGAGTATCTCCACCAGCACAAGGGGTGTCTGGTGAATCAGCGTGAGGTGCACAGCGACACGCAGAGCTTCACCAACGCGCTGCGCGCGGCCCTGCGCGAAGACCCAGACATCGTCCTCATCGGCGAAATGCGCGACCTCGAGACCGTGGAAGCGGCCCTGCGCATCGCCGAGACTGGTCACCTCACGTTTGCCACGCTGCACACGAACTCGGCGTCGGCGACCATCAACCGCATCATCGATGTCTTCCCCGCGCACCAGCAGTCGCAGGTGCGGGTGCAGCTGTCGCTCGTGCTCGAAGGCATCGTCTGTCAGTCGCTGCTGCCGAAGATCAACGGGCAGGGCCGCGTGGTGGCGCTCGAGATCCTGGTGCCCACGGCTGGTATCCGCAACCTGATTCGCGAAGACAAAGTGCATCAGATCTACTCCGCGATGCAGGCCGGGCAGGAAAAGCTCGGCAAGCAGACCATGAACCAGTCGCTGGTCACCCTGCACCAGCGGCGCCAGATCTCGCTCGAAACTGCGATGAACGCGTCGGGGCTCAGGGACGAATTGACCGAGATGATCAGCCGCGGCGTCGGAGTCGTCGCGGGCGCCGGACTCGGCCGGTCGACCGGCGCGCGGTAGCGACGTTCAAGGCCACGAGAGCTCCCCAGGAGACGACAGACATGCCTACCTTTGCATTTTCAGGCCGCACCCGCGGTGGCGAGACGATTGCCGGCGAACGGATGGGTGACACCGTCGAGTCGGTGACCTCGTCGCTCAGGCGTGAGCAGATCATGGTCACGCGCATTGCGGCCGTGGCGGCCAAAGCCGTTGCGGCGCCGAAGAAGGCGCGCGCGCGGACGGTGAATCCCAAGAATCTGGCCGTGTTCGTGCGCCAGTTCTCGGTGATGATCGACGCTGGCCTGCCGCTCGTGCAGTGCCTCGACATTCTCGGCAACCAGGAGGAAGACAAGAATTTCTCGGCCGTCATCCTGGCCACCCGTTCGGACGTCGAGGGCGGCGCGTCGCTGGCCGACGCCATGAAGCGGCATCCGAAGACCTTCGACGCGCTTTTCACCAACATGATTGCGGCGGGCGAGGCCGGCGGTATTCTCGATACGATTCTGAAGCGGCTGGCGACCTACATCGAGAAGGCCGTCAAGCTGAAGGGACAGGTCAAGTCGGCCATGATCTACCCCGTGGCGATCGTCTTGATCGCCGGCGCCGTCGTCACGATCATTCTCTGGAAGGTCATCCCGACCTTTGCGAGCCTATTTGCCGGCCTCGGCGCCGAGCTGCCGTTTCTCACGCGCATGGTCATCGCGCTCAGCAACATGCTGGTGCAGTTCATGCCCTTCCTCATCGCGATTGGCGTGGGTCTGGTCTTCGCCTTCCGCCAGTACTACGCCACCGAGGGCGGCCGCCGCGTTGTGGACGGCATCGTGCTGAAGCTGCCAGTACTGGGCAACATCATGCGCAAGATTGCCGTGGCGCGGTTCTGCCGCACGCTCTCGACGCTCATGACCTCGGGTGTGCCGATTCTCGATGGTCTCGAGATCACCGCGAAGACGGCCGGCAACGCCATCATCGAAGACGCGCTCTTCGAGGTGCGCCGCAGCATCGAGCGCGGTGAGACGGTGGCCGGGCCGCTGAAGACCACCGGCGTCTTCCCCGGCATGGTGGTGCAGATGATCGGCGTCGGCGAAGCCACCGGTGCGCTCGACACGATGCTGGCCAAGATCGCTGAGTTCTACGAAGAAGAAGTCGACACCGCCGTAGCCGGACTGCTGACGCTGCTCGAACCGGTGATGATCGCGTTTCTCGGCATCGTCGTCGGCGGTATCGTCGTGGCGATGTATCTGCCGATCTTCGGCCTCATCAGCCAGCTGACCTGATGTCGGCGCTCGGGCCTCGCCTATCGAGGCTGGTCGCGGTCCGGCTCGGCGCCGCGACCGTGCTGGCGGCGTTTGCCGTGGCGCTGGCGCTGGCCGGCTCGGTTCTCTGGCCGCTCGAACAGGCCGTCGTGGCGCTGGCGAGCCTGTTTGCCATTGCGCTGGTCGATGCGGCGACCGTGCGGTTCGCAAGTCGCTTCAGCCTCACCGCCGACGTGCACTTCGCGCTCGATGCGGCGCTGATCTCGGCCTACGTGTACGCCACGGGCGGCGTCACGAGTCCCTTCACTCCGCTGTACGCACTGCCGGTGGTGGCCGCCGCCGGCGTGCAGTACCGCCGTGGCAGCCTGCGCGCGGCGCTGCTGGCCAGCCTGTGCTTCGTCGTGATCGTGGCCTACCAGTATTCGGGCGGGGGCACGGAGCTGGGCCTTGACTCCGTCGTGTTGCCGCCCGGCGACGTCGCGTGGGTCACGGCGGGGATCAACGTCTTCGCGTTCTTCGCCGTCGCCTTCCTGGCCGGTCAACTCGCCGAGAATCTGCGGTGGGCCGATGTGGCGGTCGAGGCGGCCTCCGAGAAGATCGCCGACCTCGAAGCGTTCAACCGCAACGTCATCGACCACCTGGCCAGCGGCCTGACCACCATGGATGCGGCAGGGTGCGTGATGACCTTCAATCGGGCCGCGGCCGCCATCACCGGCTGGGACCGCGACGTGTCGGGCAAACCGGCGTCCGACGTGTTGCAGTTGCCGGCGGCGTTTGCCAGCGCCCTCTCGGCCGATACCGACGCCGCCCGTCCACGTCGAGTCGACTACACTTATCATCGGCCCGATGGCCGGCCCATCGAACTCGGCGTCAGTGCCGCGCCGCTGCCACTCGAAAATGGGCAGCGCGGGGTCATCTTCACGTTCCAGGACGTCACCGACATCAAGGGCCTCGAGCGCACTGCGCAGATGCGTCAGCGGCTGGCGGCGGTGGGAGAGATGGCCGCGGGCATCGCCCACGAGATCCGCAACCCGCTGGCGTCGATGTCGGGCGCCATGCAGGTGCTGCGCGGTGAACTGCCGCTCTCGGCCGACCAGGCACAGCTCATGGACATCGTGCTGCGCGAGTCCGACCGGCTGAATGGCACGATCTCGTCGTTTCTCGCCTACGCCAGGCCGAGTCAAGTGGACGTGTCGCGGATCGATGCCCGGCGTCCGGTGCAGGACGCCGCGGCGCTGCTGCGCACGAGCCCCGAGACCGGCACCGGCCACCGCATCGACGTGTCGGTGCCCGACGCGCCCGTCTGGGTCGATGCCGACGAGAACCAGTTGCGGCAGATTGTGTGGAACCTGGCGACCAATGGCCTCAGGGCCATGCCCCGTGGTGGGCGGCTCGAGCTCTTCGCGTCGGCCGGCGACGGGTGGGTGAGTGTCGGCGTGCGCGATCAGGGCACCGGCATCCCCCCCGAGGAAGTGGACGCGATCTTTCACCCATTTCGCGGGTCGTTTGGACGCGGCACCGGATTGGGCCTCGCCATCGTGCACCGCATCGTGACCGACTACAATGGGCGCATTGACGTCGAGTCCGCCCTCGGTCAGGGCACGACGATCGTGGCCAGATTCCCCGCGCCCCAGGTGGCGGGCACGGCGTCTGGCGGGTCACGGTAGCTGACGTATGAGTGCCTTGCCGGAACGAAAATCCCGCATTCTCGTGGTTGACGACGAGCGCTCGCTGCGCGAGATGCTCTCGATCGTGCTTCGCCGCGAGGGCTACGAGGTCACGACCGCCGAGGACGTCGGTTCGGCCCTCAACCTCATCCGCACGGGTCCGCTTCCCGACCTGCTCATCAGCGACTTGCGGATGCCGGACGGCTCGGGCGTCGACGTGCTCAGGGCCCTCAAGGAACGGAGTCCCAGCTCGGTCGGTCTGCTGCTCACGGCGTTTGCCTCGGCGGACACCGCCGTGGAAGCCATGCGGCTGGGTGCGGTCGACTACATCACCAAGCCCTTCGACGTGGCCGACCTGAAGCAGCGCGTCGCGCGCTACCTCGAGACCAAGCGGCTCAGGGAAACACAGGTGGCCCTGCCAAGCGGGAAGGGGCAGGGCTTCGTGCTGGCCGGCCGCAGCCGCCAGATCCTCGATGTGATCAGCCTCGTGGCGCGCGTGGCCCGCACCGACGCCAGCGTGCTCATCACGGGCGAGTCGGGTACCGGCAAGGAGTGGACGGCGCGCGAGATCCATCAGCAGTCCACACGCCAGCCCCAGCCGTTTGTGGCCGTCAACTGCGGTGCCTTCACGGAGTCGATTCTCGAATCCGAACTGTTCGGCCACATGAAGGGATCCTTTACCGGCGCGGTCGACACCAAGAAGGGCCTGCTCGAGTCGGCTGACCGGGGCACGCTGTTTCTCGACGAAGTCGGCGAGACCAGCCTCGGGATGCAGGTGAAGCTGCTGCGCGTGCTGCAGGAGCGGCGCTTCCGCCGGGTCGGTGGCACCCAGGAGCTCGAAGCCGACGTCCGGTTCATTGCCGCTACGAACCGGAACCTGGACGAGATGGTGCGCACCAATGCCTTCCGCGAGGACTTCTTCTTCCGCATCAACGTGATCTCGGTGCGCTTGCCGGCGCTGCGCGAGCGGGCGGAGGACATTCCGATTCTGGCGGAGCAGTTCGTGGGGCGCTTTGCCGAGCGTATGGGACGTCCGGTGCGCGGGATTGCCGCCGAGGCCATGCGCCTGCTCATGGCCTACCGCTGGCCGGGCAACGTTCGGGAGCTCGAGAACGTGATGGAGCGCGGCGTGGCCCTCGAGCAGTCGGCCGAGCTGACCGTCGAGAGTCTGCCGCCGCACCTGTCCGAAGCGTCTGGCGGCGGCGCCCATGCAGTCGAGGCCATTCCCGCGTCGGGGTTCAATCTCGAGACCCATCTGCAGCAGATCGAGCGGATGCACCTCGAACGGGCGCTGAAACAAGCCGGCGGCGTGCAGGTGAAGGCGGCCGACCTGCTGGGCATCACCTTTCGGCAGTTCCGCTACCTGGCCAAGAAGTATCAACTGAAGTAGTGCCCAAGGCTGTCAGTCCGTGCCACGTCACTGACATCGGCCGTCAGCACTCCGTGCCTTGGCAGCCCAGAGCCCCGGCCGCTCCTGGGCTGCAAACTGCTTGTTTACTGTGACTTATCACTACGTGTTGGCTTGCGGACACGATTGGCATCGGCATTGCAATACATCGGGCATCGGCGCCGCCAAGCAGACGGCGGCGTCGGAGCACCGAAAGACATCGCATTCACGAGCCGTCAACCGAAGACTCCCAGGAGCAGAACCATCATGCGAATTCGCGACACCAAGGGTTTCACCCTCATCGAACTGCTGATCGTCGTGGCCATCATCGGCATCATCGCGGCCATCGCGATTCCCGGCCTGCTGCGCGCCCGCATGGCGGGCAACGAAGCCTCGGCCGTCGGATCGACCCGCGCGATCAACAGCGCTGAGGCCGCGTTCTCGGCGGCCGGCGTCGGCAGCCCCTACTCGGCCACGCTGGTGCGTCTGGCAGCCGGTTGCGCCGGCGGTCCCGGATTCGTGTCGACCGACATCTCGACCGACCCCTCGACCAAGAGTGGCTTTATCGTGACCCTCGCGGCCGGCGGCGCCGCGGCCGCTCAGGGCACGGGTTGCGACACGGTGGCGGGCATCAGCGCCTACGTGGTGGGCGCGATTCCGGTGACGTTCCAGACGAGCGGCAACCGCAGCTTCGGCGCCACCACGACTGGCACGATTTTCTGGAACGCGACGGCGATTGCTCCGACGGAAGCGCAGATGGCGCCCCTGGGCGGCGGCACGGCGCTGCAGTAACAGGCGATTACGCCGACATCGAGGGTTGTGGGGGGCCTCCTGCGGGAGCCCCCCATTTCGTCGTGTCAGGGAGGCGCAGGTCGCCGACCGATAGTTCGGTTTTCGATGGGTCTGAGGGAGAAAGCAATAGTCATGCGTATCAAAGACACCAAGGGTTTCACTCTCATTGAGCTGCTGATCGTGGTGGCCATCATCGGCATCATCGCGGCAATCGCCATCCCTGGCCTGCTGCGGGCCCGTATGGCGGGCAACGAAGCCTCGGCCATCGGATCGACCCGCGCGATCAACAGCGCTGAGGCCGCGTTCTCGGCGGCCGGCGTGGGCAGCCCCTACTCGGCCACGCTGGTGCGCCTGGCGGCCGGTTGCGCCGGCGGTCCCGGATTCGTGTCGACCGACATCTCGACCGACCCCTCGATCAAGAGCGGCTACCGCGTGTCGGTCGCGGCCGGCGGCGCGTCGGCAGCGCAGGGCACGGGTTGCGATACGGTGGCGGGCATTAGCGCCTACGTCGTGGCCGCGATTCCGGTGACGTTCCAGACGAGCGGCAACCGCAGCTTCGGCGCCACCACGAGCGACGCGTACCCCAGATAGGCTATCGGCACGAGCGCCGCCGCCGACATCACGAGCACGTAGGTCGCCGCGTGGGCGCGGCTGGCCGGCGACCCCGCCGTGAGGCCCAGCACCAGCACGACGGCGGCGAAGAA
>JANORI010000808.1:0-8448 GCA_031415235.1 Acidobacteriota bacterium
CCGTGATCTGAAGCCCTCGCGCTTCGTCGATGGTCACCATCTGATCGATGGCGACGTTGCGGAACGCTTGCCGGGTGCCCGATGGCCAGACCACCTCCACGAGCGACACGGCGGAGTCGCCCCCGAGCCCGAAGGTCAGCGCCAGATCGCTTTGCGACGCGTAGCTCGAACCGCTCCGTACCATCTGCCACTGACGACCAGACGCGCTGGTCACGCGCACCACCGCGCCGATGCCGCTGCGGTTCGAGCGCGAGCCGCGGGTTCGTACGCGAATCCAGTTGCGGCCGCTCACGTCGTTCCGGAAGAGGTACGCCGGGCCATTGAGGGTGGCCATCGCCAGGTCGAGGTCGCCATCGCCGTCGAAGTCCGTGTGGGCTGCGCCGCGCCCCATGAGGGGCCGATTGAAGGCGGTCCCAAGGCGCGCCGTGATGTTCTCGAACTGCCCGTGGCCTCGGTTGCGCAGCAGCAGCGGCGCCTGACTGAGGCGGGCGCGGGAGTCCATGCCCTGCGACTGGTCGGTGCCGCCATTGAGCGCGAAGATGTCGAGGAAGCCGTCCAGGTCCGCGTCGAAGAAGAACGTGGCCCAGGTCACCGCCAGCAGGCTCGCGCGCCCCACCTCCGAGCGTGGCGCGACGTCGGCAAAGGTCTTGCCGTCGGTGTTGCGGTACAGCCCCAGCATCTCGTTGACGAAGTTGCCCACCACGATGTGCGGCCGGCCGGACCGGTCGTAGTCGGCGGTGTCCACGCCCATGTTGGCGCGCGCCACGCCGTGCTCGCTGAGTGCCACGCCGGCGCCGACCGCCTCGTCCACGAAGCCGCCGCGGCCGGTATTGCGGTAGAGCTTCGCCGGCACGCGGTCGTTGGCCACGAACACGTCGGACCAGCCGTCGCCGTTGTAGTCGAGGACCGCGACGCCCATCGCCTTGTCGGTGGGGTCGTTCAATCCGGCCTTGACCGTGACGTCATCGAAGCGTCCGCCCCCAAGGTTGCGATACAGCTTCGGAGCTCTCGGCTTGTAGGCGTCGGGGCCGCAATAGCCGCGTTCCCCAGCCTGCGCGCAGCGCACCTCGGCGGTCGGCGACCAGAGCACGTAGTTGCCGATGAAGAGGTCCACGAGGCCGTCGCGGTCGTAGTCGAGCCACGCGGCGCTCACCGTGAAGTCGGCGTTGCGGATTCCGGCGCGGCCGGTGACGTCGGAGAAGCGCCCGCCGTCGTTGTGGAAGAGGCGTCCGCCGTCGACCGTGGTCATGAAGAGGTCGTCGCGGCCGTCGTTGTCGTAGTCGGCGACCGCCGCGCCCAGTCCGTAGACGTGGGCCGCGTCCAGCCCGCTACCCGCCAGCACGTCGCGAAAGGTGCCGTCCCGGTTGTTCCGATAAAGACCGTGCAGGCCCGGGCCGGAGGTCGACGCCCAGGGCTTGCCGTTCACAAAGAGCAGGTCGGGCCACTGGTCGCCATCCACGTCCAGTACCGCCACTCCGCCGCCGAAGAGTTCCGGATACCACTTCCCGCCAGCCGCACCGTTCTGATGGACGAACGAGATGCCCGACCGGGCAGTGATGTCGGTAAGGGCCAGCGGGGGCGCCGTTTGGACCGCGCCGAGCGTCGCGATCGCCACGCAGACGGCGAGGCATGACACGCGGCCGATTCGACGACCGCTCGATACGGGCAAGGTGGGTCCTCCTGAGCGAGACGACATGGTGACGGGCACGACCGGCCCGGCGGCTCGGTGACGGCAGGCGTCCAGTGGGGCTTGTAGAGTGACAGAACGGCGCCCGCCGATCAACGCCTGGTCCAGACGGCGGCCGGCGTTTTTCGGCAGATGTTGACCGGCAACAGTGGTACAAGGGGGCATCACCACGTCGGGTGGCCACGCATCACGAAGGAGCTCGCTGTGATTCAGTCTGTACGACGGCTCGGCTGGAAGGTCATGTTCGGAGTGTTGCTGGCCACGGCGGTCTCGGCCGGCCTGTCGGCCTCTCGAGTGCCAGCCTCGGAGCAAGGGGCGGCACCCGAGGTGACGACCTTTACCAAGGACATCGCCCCGATCCTGCAGCGCAGTTGTGAGACGTGTCACCGGGCGGGCGGCGGGGCGCCCATGGCGCTCACGACCTATGAGGAGGCGCGGCCGTGGGCCCGCGCCATCAAGCAGCGCACCGGCATCGGTCCCAAGGCCGGCGTGATGCCGCCCTGGTATGTCGAGAAGAACATCGGCATCCAGCACTTCAAGAACGACCCGTCGCTGAGTGCGACCGAAATCGCCGCGGTCGCCAAGTGGGCCGACGCTGGCGCGCCGCGCGGCAACCCCGCGGACATGCCGCCGGCCAGAGTCTGGAGCGAGGCCACCAAGTGGTCGATCGGCGAGCCCGACCTGGTCGTGAACACTGCGGACCTCGTCGTGAAGGCCGGAACGCCGGACTGGTGGGGTGAGATTCCGCGGGTGCCTACGGGTCTGACCGAGGACCGCTACGTCGCCGCTCTCGAAGTCAAAGAAGTGAACGACATGCCCACCGCGGGGTCCGGCCGTGACACCGTGGGCGGGCGCTACGTCTTCCACCACATGATCTGGAGCACGCGTACGCTGGGCCAGGAGGGATCGAGCAATCCCGCCGACGGCACGTCGTGGCCGGTGCACGAGGTGGGCCGCGAGGCCGACTTCTTCGATGCCAAATCCGCGCGTCTGCTCGAAGCCGGGTCGAGCATCGTCTCCGACTCGGTGCACCTGCACTCGAACGGCCGTGACACCAAGGCCCACCTGCAGATCGCCTTCAAGTTCATGCCGCGCGGCTACAAGCCCGACTACCGCCGCTCGCGCGTGTCACTCGGCAACGGCGTCGACATCGACATCAAGAGCATGGAAGCTGGCCAGCAGCTGCATGCGTATGCGGTGCTGAAGGAGAACACCAAGCTGCTCTCGTTCGAACCGCACCTGCACGCGCCGGGCGAGCGCATGTGCCTCGAAGCCATCTGGGGCTACAACATCCAGACCCTCAGCTGCGTCGGCTACGACCACAACTGGGTGCGGGGCTACGACTTCGCCGATGACGCCGCGCCGCTGCTGCCGAAGGACACCATCCTGCACATCGTCGGCTACATGAACAACACGCCCGGCAACAAGAACATCCCCGACCCCCGCAACTGGCAGGGGTCCGGCAACCGCTCCGTAGCCAACATGTTCATCGATCTGGGCAACCGCGTGTCGCTCACCGACGAACAGTTCGCGGCCGAGATGGCCACGCGGCGCGAGCGGTTGAAGCTGACCCGCAACAGCGTGGTGATCGGATGTCCGCTCTGCAACGTGCCGCCTGAGCCGGCGCCATCGACGCCCGCCGTGACGCCGCGACCGCAGCAGTGAGCGCGAGGTCCCCGATGCGCGCACGAATTGGGCTGCTCACGGTCGCCATTGCGGCAGGTCTGGCTGGAAGGGCCGTGCTCCTCGCGGCGCAGTCGCTGTCGTACTCGAGTGGGCAGAACGTCTCGCCCGCCTACGAGGGATGGGAGGAAGACGGCACCGGCGCGAAGTACTTCGTGTTCGGCTACATGAACCGCAACTGGCACGAGGAACTCGACGTGCCGGTTGGCCCCGACAACAGTTTCAGTCTGGGCCCTGCCGACCAGGGGCAGCCGACACATTTCCTGCCGCGCCGCAACCGGTTCGTGTTCCGGGTGGCCGCGCCGTCCGGTTTCACCGCGAAAGACGAGTTCGTGTGGACCCTCGCCACCAGAGCGAAGGTCGAGAAGGCCTACGCGACGCTCAGTCCCGACTACAAGATCGACGACGTCGTGCGGGCCTCCGAAACCGGGGCCCTCGGTGCCGGCACCAGCAGCCCCGAAGTGCGAGCCAACACGCGGCCGATTCTCGAGGTCCAGGGTCGTCGGGAACGCACGGTGAAAGCCGGCGACACGTTGACGCTGAACGCGGTCGTGGTTGACGACGGCATTCCCAAGCGTCGCGGGTCCGGACTGTCTGGGGCCGCCGTGACCAACGAGGGCTCGCGTCGCGACGACACGCTGTCGGAGTCGAGCGCCGAGAATCCGGTGCGCGTGAACCGCGCGATGCTGCCGCCGGCCCGGGCCACCGTGGGCAAGAACGTGGGCCTCCACGTGACGTGGTACGTCTACCGCGGCCAGGGCCGGGTGACGTTCAGCCCCGACCAGGTCATGGCCTGGGAGGACACGCGCACAGGCGCCAACTCACCCTGGGCGCCCATCTGGGCGCCGCCCGCACTGGCCGAGAGCGGGCGGACCTCGGTGCAGGTGACGTTCCATGAACCAGGCACCTACGTGCTCAGGTCCCATGCCGATGACGGAGCGCTGACGAGCGACGAGCTGATCACGATTGTCGTGACACCGCGTTAGGCGTGCGGAGTCAGCCGCGGTCGACGGGCTCTGCCAGCTCGAGGCCCTGGTCCACCAGGCGTTCGAGTTCCCCGGCCCGGACGGCCACGCTGCCATCGACCTGGAGCTGAGAATCCCTCGCGCGGAAGAACTCGTCAGCGATATTGAGCGCGGCCAGAATCGCCAGGCCGAGCGTATCGCTCCCCGGGGCCGAGTCGAGTGCGATCTTCAGCTTGCGGTCCACATACGACGCCAGCTCCTGGACGTAGGCCGGGTCGAGCGCGCTGCGGATGGGATACCGCTGCCCGCTCACCTCGACATGCACCACGCGCGGGTCGGCCATGGCGTGGACGCTACAGCTTGAGGGTGTCGAGCTCGGCCAGGATCTCGCCGACTCGCGTGCGGATGAGGTCGCGCTCTTCCCGCAGCGCGCCGACCTCGGTGCCGGCCTGCTCGGCCTGGCCGAGACGCTCCTGCAGGGCTGCCAGCTCACGCTGGAGCCGTCCGTTGTCCTCGGTGAGGCGCGTGTGCTCGCCCTTGAAGCGCGCGATCGTGCTCACGAGCAGCTTGATCTTCTCTTCGAGCCGGTCGAGCGGCTCAGTGCCTGCTGCCATTGTCTTGGCCATCCTTCGTTCCCCTGCTATCGCTGCTCGGCGCCGAGCCCGTCGTGCACCGCGGCCATGACGGCCCGCATCGCCGTCGACACCTCGTCATCAGTCAGTGTGCGATCGTCGGCACGGAACGTCAGACGCAGCGACACGCTGACCTTGCCCGTCGGAACACCGCGGCCCTGATAGCGATCGAACTCCCGGACGGAGACGAGCGTGATCGGCGCAGCGTGCCGAATCGTGTCACGAACGGTGCTGGCAGACAAGGTGTCGTCCACGAGCAGCGACACGTCACGCACGACCGCGGGGAAGCGCGGCAACGGTTCGACCCGCATCGCCGTCGCCGGCGTCGCGGCCGACACCACCGCCAGATCGAGCTCGAGCACGAAGACGTCATCGCCCTTGGGAATGCCGCGGCCATCGGCCACGGCGGCCGACAGCAGGCCCATGATGCCGGCGACCTGGCCGCCAGCGAGCACGGCGGCCGCGCGTCCGGCGACCAGGTAGTCGCGTTCGGTCACGGCGAACGTGGCCGTCACTTCGAGGGCCGCGCACGCCTGCTCCACGGCACCCTTCATGTCGAAGAAGTCGACGTCACGTCGGGCTCCGCTCCAGTGGTCGCCCGCGGCCTCGCCGGTCCACGCGGCGGCCAGCGACCGGCGCTCACCGTCGCTGCCAAAGGCCGTCGCGATCTCGAACAGGCGGACGTCTCGTCGTCCGTGCCGGCGATTGTGGCTGACCGCGTCGATCACCCCCGGGAGCACGCTCGGCCGCATCACGGCGAAGGTTTCCGACAGCGGGTTGGCCAGCGTGATGAGTGGCGCGCGCCCGGCAAACGGCGTGGCCGCCGCCGCTTCGATGAAGGCGAAGCTGATGGCTTCCGAGAAGCCCACGCCGAGCATGACCTTGCGGACGCGTGCGTCGCGCGCGATGCGGGCGTCGGAGGGCGGCGGCGCGTGATGCACGGGCGGGAACGTGGCGGGGAGGTGCTCGAACCCGTGATGGCGGCCGACTTCCTCGATGACGTCTTCAGCGCGGACGACGTCGGGTCGCCAGCCCGGTACCGTGACCCGCCACGCGGGCACGGACCCTGCCGCGGCGAGCGCGAATCCGAGCGCGCTCAGGAGCCGTTCCACCTCTGCAGGCGGCACGGGCATGCCGAGCAGCGCCTCGATGTGGGCGTGCGTCACCGACAACACGCGCGGCACATGCGGGCGCGGTTGGACGTCGACCAGAGTGCCGTCGGCGCGCCCGGCGCCGATGATCTCGAGCAGGGCGCAGGCCCGCGCCATGGCGGTAGCCTGCACGGTCGGGTCGGCGCCGCGCTCGAAGCGCATCGACGCCTCGGAGCGCAGGCCCAGGCGCTTGCTGGTCGCGCGCACAGACTGTGGCTTGAACCACGCGCTCTCGAAGACGATGCGGGCCGAGTCGGTTCGCACTTCCGAGTCGGCGCCGCCCATGACGCCGCCGATCGCCGCGGCGCGCGTGGCGTCGGCGATGACCAGCATGTCCGCGGCCAGCGTACGCGCCTTGCCGTCGAGGGTCGTGATGGCTTCGTTCGCGTGCGCCTGCCGTACCACGATGGCGTGGCCGTCGAGGCGCGCGTGATCGAAGGCGTGCATCGGCTGTCCGAGTTCCAGCAGCACGTAGTTGGTCACGTCCACCACGTTGCTGATCGGCCGCACGCCGAGCGCGGTGAGGCGGCGCTGCAGCCAGGCGGGCGAGGGCCCCACGCGCACGTCAGCCGCCGCGCCCACATAGCGCCCGCACAGCTCCGGCGCATCGATGCGTACGCTGAAGGTGTCGCGCTCGACCGTGCGCAGCGCGGCCGAGCGCAGGTGCCCGGGCGCCGACGCAGAGGGCAGGCGCAGCGGCAGGCCGTAGACCGTCGCGATCTCGCGCGCGACGCCCACAATCGACATGCAGTCGGGGCGGTTTGCGGTCACGTCGAAGTCGAGCACGGCGTCGTCGGTCAGGGGCGCCGCGCCTGGTGGGGGCTCTCCCGCGGGAGCCGGATCGAGCCCTTCGAGCGCGAGCCCGCGCAGCGAGAGCCGACGGCCGACCTCGGCGGGGCCGTCAGGGACGTCGACGAAGTCGCGCAGCCAGGAGTAGAGCACTCTCATAGCGAGAACTGCTCCAGGAAGCGCAGATCGTTTTCGTAGAACAGCCGGATGTCGCCCACGTCCCACTTCAGCATGGCGACGCGTTCGATGCCCATGCCGAAGGCGAAGCCGGTGACCTCGGTCGGGTCGTAGCCCACGGCCTCGAACACGCCCGGATGGACCATGCCGCTGCCGAGGATCTCGAGCCAGCCCGTGTGCTTGCACACCGGACACCCGGTGCCGCCGCAGCGAATGCAGCCGACATCGACTTCGGCACTCGGCTCGGTGTAGGGAAAGAAGCTGGGACGAAAGCGCACCGGCGTGCCCGCGCCAAAGAGGGCCTCGGCCATGGCCAGCAGCGTGCCCTTGAGGTGCGCCAGCGTGATGCCCTTGCCGACGACCAGGCCCTCGCACTGGTGAAACATCGGCGTGTGGGTGAGGTCGAGGTTGTCGCGCCGATAGACCGGACCGATGGCGACCAGCCGCACCGGCGGGTCGTGCTGCTCCATGTGCCGGATCTGCATCGCGGACGTGTGCGTGCGCAGCAGCGTCAACGGCTGTGGAGCCCGAACCCGCGCTGACGGAGACGGCGCCTGCCGTGCCGAAGCTGGCGCCGCCAGCGAAGGCGGGCCGAAGCCCAGTGACGTTGCCTGCGGTGATAGCGGCGTCGCCAGATAGAGCGTGTCCTGCATGTCGCGCGCGGGATGCTCCTCGGGCATGTTGAGCGCTTCGAAGTTGTGGTAGTCGTCTTCGATCTCCGGGCCTTCGAGCACCTGATACCCGAGTCGCGTGAAGACGTCCTGCACCTGTTCGCGCACGAGACTGAGCGGGTGGCGATGGCCGAGCGCGGGCGCGCGTCCGGGGAGGGTGATGTCGACGGCGTTGGCCGGACGGCGCGTGGCAGCGAGGGTGGCCGCCCGCTCCACGAGCGCCTGTTCCACGCGGGCCTTGAGCGCGTTCACGAGCTGGCCGAACGCGCGGCGATCCGCCGGCGGCAGCGAGGGCAGCTGCGCCATCAGGTCGGCGATCTTGCCGGCCTTGCGGCCCGTCCAGCCGACCTTCAGCGTCTCGAGAGCGGTGCCGCGCGACGCCGCAGGTCCATCATCGGCCGCCGCGAGCGCCGCGGCGAACGCCGCGTCGTGCTCGGCGATGAGGCGGGTCAGTTCGTCCAGCATCGACATGTGGAAACCTATTCTAGCGGGGCTCGGGTCTCGGGGCCCGGGGCTCGAGTTCCAACTGACAGGCGTCGCGAAACACGCCGTCACGCGTACGTAAGTAACGCATCAGGCGCGGCCGTGGACCGTAGCCTGATGCGTTGCAGTGACTGTCGTCCGATCCGAGCCCCGAGTCCCGGGACCCGAGCCCTTACGCCAAGCCGAGCGCGGCCTTGGCCTGGCCGACGA
>JANORI010000809.1:0-3743 GCA_031415235.1 Acidobacteriota bacterium
CCGACATGATCCACTCGATCTACGAGCTCATCGAGTACGGGTCGTCGATCATCACGCTATATCCCGGTGACGTCGTGAACAATGGCACCTCGGGCGGCACGGGGATGGGCCAGGCTTACCGCGGCGCAGAGCGTTTCCTGAAGCCGGGCGAGAAGATGACGGCGTCGATCGACGGCATCGGGTCGATCACGATGAGCGTGGTGGCCGAGCCGGCGCCGCCTCCCGGTACGGGCTCGCGGCTGCCCGCAGTGAGCACCTACCGCAAGCCGTAAGGTCACGGGCGCGGGGCGGAGCCTGGCTCCGCCTCGCGTGCCTGCCGTGCCTCGAACGCCAATAGTGGCCGCTGGCGTCCGCGAGGCCGTGGACCTGGGCGATTCCCCTCATCCGGGCACACCCGGAACTGAGCGGCAGTCGCCCTATCCCGCCCGCGCGACGCGCTCGCCCTCTTCGACGTCCACCCGCGACAACAGGTAGCCGCCCACCACGAAGAACGCGATCATGCCGAGCACGGCCGAGCGCGAGGATCCGGTAAGGACCCCGCTCAGCGTGAATACGAGCGGCCCCAGAATCGTGGCAAACCGCTCGACCACGGCGTAGAAGCCGAAGTACTCCGAGGTCTTCGCGGCGGGAATCACCCGCGAGAAGAGCGAGCGACTGAGTGCCTGCGCGCCGCCCTGCACCGTGGCCACGAGGCCCGCCAGCATGAAGAAGTGCGTCGCGTTCTGCATGAAGTAACCGAGCGTGGCGGCTACCGAGTACACCGCCAGCGCCAGGAACACCGCGCGCTTGGTGCCGATGCGCGCGCCCAGACCGCCGAAGATGAACGAGAACGGCACGCCCAGAATCTGCACCATCGCAAACGCGGCAATCTGCTGCGTCTGCCCCACGCCGACCTCGGCGCCGTAGATGCCGGCAAAGCGGATGATGGTCTGGATGCCGTCCTGATACACCAACATCGCCAGCAGCATCAGGAAAGCCTGGCGGTACTGGCGAATCTCGTTGAAGGTCTTGGCCAGGCGCGCAAACGACGCGCGGATGGGGGCTTCACTGCCGCGCTCGGCCGGCGCGAGCACGCGAACCGGCTCGGGCACGTGACGCAAGAGTGGGATCATGAAGAGCAGCCACCACACACCCACGCTGGCAAACGACAGCTTGGTGGCGGCCACCGTGCTCGACAGCCCGAACATCTGCGGCTGCAGGATCCACGCGAGGTTCAACACCAGCAGTAGTCCGCCGCCGAGGTACCCAAGCGCATAGCCCGCCGACGATACGCGGTCGGTCTCCTCCGGCTTCGCCACGCTCGGCAGCATCGAGTCGTAGAAGACGAGCGAGCCCGACACGCCCAGGTTCCCGAGGATGAACACCACCGCCGCCCACTGCCAGCCGCCCTCGCTGATGGTGGTGAGCAGGAACGTGCTGACGATGCCGAGGCCCGCACACGCCGCGAGCAACCGCTTGCGGGTGGCGGTGAAGTCGCCATACGCGCCCATCACCGGCGCCGCAAGCGCCACAATGGTCATGGCCACTGTGGTGACCGCGCCGAACCGTGCCGTCGCGTCGCCGGCGGGCATGCCGCTGGCAGCATAGCTGGCAAAGAACGCGGGGAAGACCGCCGTCACGACGGTGGTGAAGTAGGCGGAGTTGCCGCAGTCGTACCACGCCCAGGCGCGCTGCGCTGGAGTGACGAGGCCGACACGGGCGAGCAGGCGAGAGATCACCGCCGACAGCTTAGCGCACGCTGCAGCGGTGGCAGCAGTCGCGGCGAGGAGCACGAGGGCCTCGCGGCCTGGTGTTAGCATCTACCAATGCCGACCACGCGTGAGATACCGGTGGCGGTGGGGCGCTTGGGCCGACGAGGTTTCCGAGCCCGGGTGGCCGCGACCGCGCTCGTCGGCACCGCCGCGGTCACGCTGCTGTCCGCCCAGCGCGACAGCAAGGGCGCGTGGGTAGGCGTGCTCGACGAGCATCCCGCCATTGAGTACGCCACGAGGCCCTCGCGCGATCCGGTCGCCGTTTTGAATCGCGCGCTCGACGCCGGCCAGGCGTCGTTCATCTTCGAGCCGCAGTCCGGCTACCTGCGGTCGGTGCTCCGCGCGCTGCAGGTGCCGATCGAGTCGCAGATGCTCGTGCTGTCGCGCACGGGCGTGCAGCGCCTCGTGACCAACCCCGCGAATCCTCGCGCGCTCTACTACAACGACGCGGTGGCCGTGGGCTTCATCCGTGGGTCGCCGTTCCTGGAACTGATGGCCCAGGACCCGGAGCAAGGCGCCGTCTTCTACACGCTCGATCAGCGCGCCACCGACCGCCCCGCGTTCTCACGCCAGACCGCATGCCTGACCTGTCACGTGGCCGCCGCCACGTTGGAGGTGCCGGGCTTCATGACGCGTAGCCTCTATGCGGGCGAGGACGGCAATCAGCGCCTGCGCCTCGGCAGTTACCTCGTGGACCACCGCACGCCCTTCCAGAACCGATGGGGCGGCTTCTTCGTCACCGGCAGTCACGGCACGATGCGTCACCTCGGCAACACCGTGGTGGGTGCCAACGACGTGCCGCGGTCGCTCGTGCCGGGCGGGGCGCTGAACGCCCGCACGCTCGACGGCGCCGTGAACCTGTCGGGCTATCTCTCGCGCCACAGCGACGTGGTGGCGCTGGCCGTGTTCGATCACCAGACGCGCGCGCTCAACCTGCTCACTCGCCTGGGATGGGAAGCCCGCGTGGCCGCGCACGAGGGGCGGCCCGTCGTCGAGGCGGCGGCGATTGCCGGGCTCGTCGAAGAACTCGTCGACTACCTGCTCTTCGTGGGCGAAGCGCCGATGCCCGGCGGGCTGAAGGGTACGTCGGGATTCGCGGAGTGGTTCTCGGCGCAGGGCGCGCGCGACGCCCAGGGCCGATCGCTGCACCAGCTCGACCTCGAGACGCGGCTGCTGCGCTATCCCTGCAGTTACACGATCTACAGTCCGGCGTTCGAGGCCCTGCCGCCGCCAGTGAAGTCCGTCGTGTACGAGCGGTTGCGCGCCGTGCTCTCGGGCACCGACCCGTCCCCGAAGCACGCGCGTCTGTCGGCGCGCGATCGCACGGCCGTGCTCGAGATTCTGCGCGACACCAAGCCCGGCGCCGCGCCATACCTCCGCTGATTCTCACGCATATCCGAAGCGAGGCCCATCGGCGCAGATGCATCTGCGCAGTGAATGCCACGGATGTCTAGTGAAGTCTTGACAAGGACCGCTCACTAGGCGCCAAATGTCCCACTTCTCGCAATTCGGTCGAGGGGTCTTTCGAAGAGGTCAACCATGTTCCGGATCCTGTCCTGTGTGCTCGTGTCGGCGTTGCTGTGGAGCGCGAGTCCCGCACTGGCGCAAACCGGTGATGCCAGCGTGCGTGGTTTCGTGAAAGACGAACAGGGCGGCGCGCTACCTGGCGCCACCGTGACGGCCACGTCGCCGCAGCTCCTGGCGCCGATCGTGGCGGTGGCCGATGGCACCGGCTACTACCGGCTGAACAACCTGCCCCCGGGCGCCCTCGTGGTCACGGTGGAACTCGCCGGCTTCGCGTCGGTACGTCGCGAGGGCATCGTGATGCGCGCCGGCATCACCTTCAACGTCGACTTCGATCTGAAGCTCAGCACGCTCTCTGAGACCATCACCGTGTCGGGCGAGTCGCCGATGATCGAGACCAGCAAGCCGTCGCAGTCGCTCAATCTCGACGGTGAGCTGCTGCGCGCCGCGCCGGTCACCTCGCGCCGG
>JANORI010000810.1:0-5481 GCA_031415235.1 Acidobacteriota bacterium
GGATTGGTGGGCCGCGTGGGGATCGAACCCACGACCACATGATTAAAAGTCACGTGCTCTACCACTGAGCTAGCGGCCCTCGTCCCGATTCTACCCGGTCTGCCGGTCTGGTTGGGCACCGAGGCCAGATGTGCTGGCGAACCCGCACTAGCGCTCGCTAATCCTCACCGACCCAGAGGAACACTGCCGCGGACGCGCAGAGCACGAGGAGAGCCACACTTGCGGTCGCGACCACGCCTGGGAAATGGCCCGCTCCGGCCAGATCGGGCCACGCCAACACAGGTATCGCCGCCGGCACAACGTCGCTCACCCGCCCCGTCACGACCGTCACGGCCGTCGTCAGCGCCGGGCGCAGCTGGCCGAGTGCCGCGACGCCGAATCCCACACCGCACGCGGCGGCCACGCCCTGCGACCATACGACCGGGCGGGCTGCGGCCTGCTCTCGTTCGACCCGCGCACGCACGGCGAGGCGCCACCACATCTGCCCCGCCGACGGCACCGCCACGTCCAGGCCACGGTCCGCCTCCTCCAGCAGCTGCGCGATCGTGAGGGCTTCCTCACAGTCGACGCAGGCGGCGACATGCGCGCGCAGTGCGGCGTCACAGTCCGCGGGCCAGTGGCCCGCGCGTACCGCGGCCACGACCGCGCGTTCATGCCCACAGGGCGTCGGCGTCACGGCGCCCCCCTTGGCTTCTCGTCTACGCCCAGCAGGGCCAGCAGTCGCTGTCGCGCGCGGAACAATAGCGTCTTCAAGCTCGCGCGCTTCACGCCGTGGGTGGCCGCGATCTCATCGTGCGTGCACCCCTCCACGTAGGCGAGCCAGAGCAGGCTGCGCTCGCGTGTCGACAGCCGCCCAAGCGCGCGCTGCAGGTCGAGCCGAGCCACTGCGCGCGCGGTACTGCGTTGGCTGGCATCATCGACCAGGCTCTCGTCGGCGGCAGTGCTCGACAGGGGCTGCGTGACGTGTCGGCGGCGGCCATCGCGCACGAGGTTGGTTGCCACGCGAAACAGATAGTGCCGGCAGTGGTCATCACTCTCGAACGCCGTGCCCGAACGCAGCACCCGGTAATAGGCCTCGTGCAGCAGATCATCGGCGAGCCGCGGGTCACCCGAACTTCGCGCCAAATACAACCACAACGGCCGCGACGTGCGCTCGTAGAATCCGCCGAACCCTTCTTCGTCCATTTGGAACGTCCGCTCGGCCGTGGCGAGGACGTTGCGACGCTCGAGGGCCGGCACGCGCGGGTCACTCATGTTGCGTCCGGATCTGGGTGACGATCAGACCGTGACGGGTCGAAATGGCATACGACACGCCCGCCGCCGCCACAAACCCCGTGCCGAGCGCCATCGCGAGGGTGCTGATAATCGAGAGCCCCTCGGCGGCACCAGGAATGCGCTGCTGCAACACCCAGAACCCCACACCCACTGCCAGCAGCACCACGCCCGCCTGCAGCGACCACAACACCCGCGCCAGCGCCGCGCCCGTGGGCTTTGACTGACCATCCATTTCAATCGGCACCGAATCGAGGAAGCGCCGGCCGGAAGGGCTCTGGATATAGGCCAGCAGGTCGTCGTGGGTCGACAAGCGGTCCAGCACCTTGGTGTGCACGTCCACCTGGATCTTCGACAGCCGCAGCCACCGGCGGTGATCGATCACGGTGCGCACCAGCCAGATCAGGAAGCTGACGAGGCACGAGATAATCACGAACACGCCCACGCTGGTCATCACGTCTTCCGCCAGCCGCATGCCGCGTGCATCGGGGTCGGGATCGGACATGTCTGGGGTACCGAGGAAATAGGCAGGATTGCGCGATACCTCAGGGTGCTGCTGCAGGAAAGCCACAAGCTGCGGATACGGTGCCAGATAGTCGGCGCGGGTCAGCAGCGCGGGGTCGTAGCGCAGCACCTGCCCGATTGCGGGAGGCAGGGTGCGCAGCACCTCGTTCATCTCGCGACGGGTCTCGAGCGCGTTGGGCGATTCGGGCATCGCCGCGGCAGCCACTGGCGCAGCAGTCGAAGCGACTGGCAGAGGGGTAGCAGTCTGCGCCGCGGTCGCGGGACTACCAGCAAGGACGGGGATCAGGGCCAAGGCGGCAAAGCGTGTCATACCCATCAATACGCAGGCGCCGCCGGAAGGTTAACTAGCCGGTGGGCCGAGCAACGGGGCGCACGACCTTCACGTCGAGCACACGCGTCGTCGCCTTGTGAGCCCGCGCCGTCAGCACCGTGTGCGGCGCGCCCTCCTCCACCACGATGCCGTCGACCAGCACCACCACACGCGTCGCGACGTCGCGCACGAAGTCGTCGTCGTGACAGGGTGAGCAAGAAGCTGCGGCCCGTTGCCACGAGTTCCAGCAGTGGGTTGCCCAATTCGCCGCGGCGAGCCGGACTGAGCGACGCCGTCGGCTCGTCCATCAGCAACAGCCGGGGATCGGCCGCGAGCGCGCGGGCAATCGCCACGCGCTGGGCTTCCCCGCCCGACAGCTCACGTGGCAGCGCGTCTTCACGGTGCCCGACACCCAGCTCCGCCAGCAGCTCGCGGGCGCGCGCCAGGGCCTGCGACGGGCCCAGGCAGCGGTCACCGTCAAGCCCCAGAGGGCCGTCTCAGCCAGGCTCAGGCGCAACACGGCATGGAGTATTCGGCGAGGCGCGCTGAATGCTAGCGACCCGACACTACGCCGGTGACCCGGCGGTACTTCACGGCGCGACCGTCCTTCATGGCAGGCCGGTAGCGCCACTGTTTCACCGACTCCAACAGCACGGCGTCATACACGCGGTTCACCGACAGATAGATACGCGCATCCGCCACGCCGCCCGACTCGTCAACCACCACCTCGATGGCTCCAAGCTGGGTGCCCGCGGCCGGCTCGCGCATCGAGCCCCACCAGCCTGTGACCGGTTGCGCCACCGCGACCGGCGGCGCCACGTCGGCATCGCGCCAGTCGTAGGTGAAGATGCCCATCGGCGCGAATCGAGGCGACTCCACCGGCGCGGGGACACCCGGTGTGTCGGCCTCGTCGTCGACCGCCGCTGGAGGCGGCTGCGGCAGGGCGACCGGCCGCAGCGTCCACGCGGCGATGGCCGATCCCGACGAGAGCATCGCGGGCAGCACGGGAGACGGCGGCGCATTCGACGCGCGCACCACGCGCATGGCGGCGCGCACCGTCTCGAGGTCGCTGGCCGCCCGCGCCCGCTCGCGAGCAGCGCCGCTCAACTGCAGGAAGCCATCGGCCAGCGTCAACAGGTCGGACATCGACGAGTCGAGCGCGGCCACGGCAGGGTCGGCGAGCAGCCCGACCACGTGGAAGAAGCCGTCGGCGGCCGCGTCGAACTGGCCTGCGTCGTAGGCGCGCCTCGCGTCGCCGTAGCGCCGGCGCACCAGAGCCGGCAGGATGCGCGCCCGCGCAGCGTCGAATACGGCACGCACGCGCGGCGAGGCGTCGCCGGCCGTGAGCACGAAGTCGGGGCGCGCGTCGAGCAGGCCGACCACGACCTCCTGCGCCGCGGCCGTGCGGCCCAGCGCCACGAGGCACAACAGGCGGTGCCGCTCGATGGTCACAAGGTCATCGACCGAGGGCTGGGCGTGCCGCGCGCCGTCGAGTGCGGCCAGCGCGTCGTCGTACGACGCGGCGGCGTACAGGTCGAGTGCGGCCGAGAGGGGCGACTGCGCGGCAGCCGGCGCACCGGCCAGCGCCCAGGCGAGGCCGGCAGACGCGGTGAGGTGCGCAAGGGTCATGGCAGCTATCTCCGGAGATCCGCGGTCACGCGGTTAGGGGTGTCGAGGCGCACGGCGACCGACTGCGTGCGCTCGCCGAATTCGGGATGGCGGAACAGGAACTGGTGCACGCCAATCGGCAGTTGCAGGTTCGCAAGCGGTGTCTCGCCGAGCAGGCGTCCATCGACCAACACCTCGGCCCATGGCTGCGCGTTCACGTGCACCGCGGTGCGGGGCGTCTCGACCACGAGCGGTTCGGTGCGCCCGGCCTGCACGACGACCTTCACCGTCGCGCGAAAGCCAAGCGCGGCATTCGTCAACTCGAACACATGCGGGCCGGCGGTGACCATGATGCGCTCGCTCGCGCTCGACCCCACGACCGCGCTGCCTTCGGTGACCTGCACCTCGAAGGGTGTCTCCACCCGGACCCAGCCTGACGCCGGCCCCGTCGGCGTGGCGGTCTTGGCAGCTGGCGCGTCGATGACGATCGCCACCGTCTCGCCAGCAGCCACCGCCACGCGACGCTCGAGGATTGCGCCCGAGGCGAACTGCACGCGCACGGCGTGACTGCCGACGCCCACTCCGGGATGCGTGATTGGCGTGCGGCCCAGAGGCGTGCCGTCGAGCCACACGGCGACACCGGGCGTCGTGGCGTCGATGCGCAGGGCGCCGACATCCGTCGCGGCTGCCGCGGCAGGTGTCAGCTCGAGATGACGAGTCCAACGCGCGCCCTCAGATAGATCCGCATCGAGGGTCTGCGACGGCAGGCCGTCGCCGCCGATGACCACCACGCGATGACGCCCGACAGGTAACGTCACGACCAGCGGCGTGACGCCGTGGTCGTGGCCGTCAATGGCCACTCGCGCACCGGCCGGGTGCGACGACAGCACGAGGTCGCCCGTGGGCGCGGCGCTGGCGCGCACTTCGCCGGTGAGCGAGAGACCGATGTAAAGAGCCTGTCCCAGGATGACGAGCGTGAAGAGCGCGAGAACGCCCACCATGTCGCGTGAGAACGGGCGCCCCGAGGAACGCGGGGCCGCCGCAGGTTCGACGGATGCGGCCGACGCCGTAGTTGCGTGGGCGGCTTCGGCCGCAGGCGCGGGGAGCGGTGCGTAGAACGAAGCGGGTGGCAACGTGGGCGTCGCACTGAGTGGCCGCCAGGGCGCGCGCGACGCGGCCGCGAGGCGCGGGGCGTCCGTGGTCCGCGCCACCAGTTCCGCCACCGAGCCATGGGCCTCGCGGTCGCCGGCGTCGTCACCAAGCAGGTCGTCGTCATCCGGCGAGTCGGACATCTCGATGACGGCCGTGGGTTCATCGGCCGCGGTGGTGCCGAACCCCCAAGGATCGAGCCGGTCGGCGGTATCGGCGGCGTGACTGGTCGGCTGCATCTGGCGTCCCCCGGGTCCGGCAGGGTCGCGTCGAGCAACCCTGGACTATGGGATCAAGCGCCGTAGCCTGCGGCCGCCCCTCAGGCGGGAGGCCTGCCGCGTGCGCGGCGGTCTGGCCATGTTAGGATTGAGGGCTCGGAACGCAGCGTCCCCGTCGTCCAGAGGCCTAGGACGTGGCCCTTTCAAGGCTAAAACACGGGTTCGAATCCCGTCGGGGACGCCAACCTTATACGTGATACGGCCGCCAGTAGCCGCCCGTAGTCGCCGTCGAAGGTATCCTCCGGTCCAATGTGCTCGGTGCCCCGCCGCCCCTTCGGAACGTAGGCCGGGCGCTCCACCACAATCCCACTGAAGAGCTTGTCGAACCGGGTCTCAGCC
>JANORI010000811.1:0-2496 GCA_031415235.1 Acidobacteriota bacterium
GCGCTCGGCGTCAGGAACGGACGGGTGCAGCTCACGGCGCATTTCCACAACGACTTCGGGCTGGGCGCGATCAACACCGTCCGCGCGGTGCTGCACGGCGCGACGCATCCGAGCCTGACGGCAAACGGCATTGGCGAACGGGCGGGGAACACGTCGATTCACCAGTTCGTGATGGTGCTCAAGGAGCTGTACGGCGTGACCCTGCCGCGCTTCAAGTACGAGCGGCTGCACGAGCTGCGGCAGGCCATCGAACGCGCGTCGGGCATCCCCATACAGCCGCACGAGCCCATCATCGGCGAGGGCGTGTTCTCGCACGAATCGGGAATCCACACCGCGGCGATCCTCGTCCACCCGGCCATCTACCAGTTCATCCGCGAACAGGAGGTCGGCGGGACGCACCGGTTCGTGTTCGGCAAGCACTCGGGCAGGGCGGCCGTGGAAGACGTGCTCGAGCGCAACGCGCCCCTGCTGGCGGGGCACCACGTGACTCTGGACGACGATCTGGTGACCGAGGTGCTGGACCGGGTGAAGGCGCTTCGCGAGCACCAGATCGGTGCGCAGCAGGCCGGCGTCGAGGCGTACTACGTCCACTATCACCGGCTGGGTGTTGGCGAAGCGGCGCTCGTGGAGCTGGCGCTCGAGGTGGCGGCGAAGGCGCGGCCTGCCGCGCGCCAGTCACCCGACGTATAACACGCTGTAGCCGTACTCCTGCGCCCGTGTCACGCCGACCACGCCGGCGGGCACGAAGTGCGCGTTCGGTAGCGCGCTCACCAGCAGCGACGTGTAGACAGCCTCGGCGTCGCCCCCGCCACGCGTCGCTTCTCGCGAGATCCGGCGCGTGGAGAGGTTGCAAATCGCAAAGTGGACGCCGCGCTTGGCGAGCGCGTCCAGCGGACGGCGCGGAGCGCTGTTCATCGGGTTGACGGTGGGTGCCACAGTCGACTGGGGGTCGGTGTAGTGGGCACCCTCGGCGATGGCCGCGCCGTACTTTGCCCAGATCTCGTCAGTGAACGCAAACGCCGAGGCCCAATGGCGCAGCCCGAAGACGATCGCCACGTCCCCATCGTCCAGGCCGTAGCCGGCTTTGTTGCCGGTGAAGATGTTCGAGACGAACTGCGCCGCCTCACGAACGCCGTTGGGTGTGACCGCATCCACCACGACACGGTGCTTCCCGGGAATCCTGTCGAGCCACTCGTCTTCGGAGTGGCGCGCGGGGCGAAAGGGGGTCGCGCTCGGCGCGGATTGTGTGGCGGCGGAGAGCACCGCGTTGGCGGCAACCGCCCCAAATCCCGTCAGCAGCGTTCGCCGTGCCCACAGATCTCGAATACCCATACGGTGTGCCTCATGGCCGTCGCGGTTGAGGTCTCACTGCCCCTCCGCGGTCGGTGCCGGCAGTATAGCTGCGACGGCTGCAGTTCAGATCACGGCTTCTTCTTCGCGGCCTCGCGCTCCTGGGAGCGGGCGCCGCTCAGCACGCCCGCGAGTCCGTAGTTGGCTTCGTGGCACGCGTACTCGTAGACCTGCTCGCCCGGCGCCATCGCCTTGAACTCCAGCTCGCCGGTGAACGGCGCCTCGAAGGTCGTCGGATCATCGACGGTAAACCGGTAGGACAAGGTGCCCGCGTCCTTGCGGCTCAGGCGCTCGACGACCTCGAGGTTCTGCCACGCGCTGCGAAAGCCGTGATTGGGGTGGAAGTTGGTGGTCTCAATTACGAGGGTGTCGCCGTCCCATCGTCCGACTGAGTCGCCGAACCACTGACGGACGCTCGCCGGCGGATGCTGGCCGCCCATCCGCACGATGCGCGTGTCGTGCACCATTTCCGTGAGGATCAACACGTGGTCTTTGGTCTGCACGATGGTGTAGCTGTTGTTGTAGAAGTAGTTCGGCAGCATCGGCGGCCCGAGGTTGTTGCCAAAGGATGTGATGCAGCGCTCGGCCAGCGGCCGCAGTTCGGGGTGGTCGAATTCGCTGCCCTGTGCGGCGCGGACGGCCGTGGCCGCGGCGAGACGGGTACGGGCGCCTGGCGTGTAGGCCGGCACGAGGCCATCCGGTGGATCGATCAGGATCGAACTGCGCGGCTGGCCGTCGACCCGCAGCACGCGATCGCCTGGATCGATCCAGAACGCGTTGTAGCCGCCTACCGGGCCCGCGCCGAGCTGCCATTGGCGCTCCAGGTAAGTCAACTCGGCATTGGGGCTCTTGCGCTGCTCGCCCCCCACGGGTGGGGCAACGCGATCGGCACTACTGGGCGCCTCGCGGGCATCGGTGCCCTTCTGCGTGTTGATCTCGTCGGCCACGGCGGCCTCTTCCGACAACACGAGCGGTTGGGTTGGCGAGGGGCGCTGGAGCGGCGTGATGGTGGCATTGGTCCAGTTGCCCTCCAGGCTTGGGCGGCCGTCGCTCGTGCGAGGGATGCCGGCGGGTCGAGACGCCGGTCTCTGGGCCGCGGGTGTCTGGCCTGTGGCGGATTGGGCCGCGGGCGCCTGCGCCCCTGCG
>JANORI010000812.1:0-10547 GCA_031415235.1 Acidobacteriota bacterium
ATCAAGATCAAGCCGGGCTGGGATGTGAACGCCGTCGAGGCCGTGCGCGCGAAGTTTCCCGACATCAAGCTGATGGTCGACGCCAACGCCGCCTACGTGCCGAGCGACGGCGCGCATCTGGCCAAGCTCGACGCCTACAACCTGATGATGATCGAGCAGCCGCTCGACTACGACGACGTGATGGACCACGTGCAGCTGCAGCGCGAGATCCGGACGCCGATCTGCCTCGACGAGTCGATTCACACCGTGCGCATCGCCCGCGATGCGATCGCCGCGAAGGCCTGCAAGATCATCAACGTGAAGCCCGGCCGCGTCGGCGGCCACGGCGAGTCGATCCGGCTGCACGATCTTTGTCAGGCACACGGCATCCCCGTGTGGCACGGCGGCATGCTGGAGGCGGGCATTGGCCGCGCCCACAACATCCATCTGGCCAGCCTGCCGAATTTCACGTTGCCGGGCGATATTGCGGCCAGCAAGCGCTATTTCGTGCCGGATCTGATCGAGCCGGGCATCGAGGTGTCTCCCGATGGCACGATTCTGGTGCCCACCGGACCCGGCATCGGCGTCAACATCGTGGACGAGCGGGTCAGTGCGGCCACGCTGCGGCACGTGTCGCTCGACGCCGCGTCGGTGCGGCAGGCGGGGCACTGAACCCGCATGCGGCCGCTGGCGGGCATGCGCGCGCCGAGTTCGCGTGGGGACGAATGTCGAGGGGGCGTGCGCGCCGGCCGGTTGAAGTGGCTGGGGCTGGCCGTGAGCGTCGTCGCGGGGTGTGCCACCGCCACGCCGCCGCCGGTCGTGGCTCCGCCCAAGCCGACCTACGAACAGCAAGTCGTGGCGATTCTGCACCTGGAGGATCGACGCGTGCTCTCGGACGCCGCGCTGACGCCACCGTCGCCCGCCGATCTGGTGGCGCTGCTCGGCGCTGAGTACGGCCGGGTGCGGCGCCGGGCCGCGCTCGGTATCGGCCGAACGGGTCTGGCCAGTGGCGTGACGCCGCTGGCCGCGCTGCTTGCCACCGATCCAGAACCCGAGGTGCGCGCGATGGCGGCCTTCGCGCTTGGGCTCATTGGCGACGCGGCTGCGGCCCCGGCCCTCACGACGGCTCTGGGCGACCCGGATCCGCGTGTGCAGGGCCGTGCCGCCGAGGGCCTTGGCCTCATCGGCCACACGGCGGCGGCCGAGGCGATCGCCGGCATGGCCGCAGCGCACGTGCGCGCCGGTGCATTGGCCGCGGTGGCGTCGCACGACGAGACCTATCCGCTGGCACCGCCCGTGGAGGCCGTGCGACTGGGCGTGTATGCGCTCGCGCGGCTCGCGGCCTTCGAGCCGCTGCGCGCAGTGGTGCTGGGTGCTGACGGCGCGCCGGCCAGTGACTGGTGGCCCTTGGCGTACGCCGTGCAGCGGGTGGGCAACCCGGCGGGCGCGCCCGCACTGCGTGCCTGGCTCGCTCGCGGCGGGGCGACGACGCGCGCTTTTGCGGCGCGTGGCCTGGGAGCCATCAAGGACGCCGAGTCGCGCGTGATGCTCGAAGCCCTGGCCAAGGACGATCGCCAGGCGCTCGGCGTGCGGGTGCAGTCGGTGCGGGCGCTCGGCGCCATTGCGGATCGCCGGTCGTCACCCGTGCTTGCGGCGCTGCTGGCCGACACGGCGCCGGCGAACCTGCGCTTGGAAGCGATGGCCGCCCTTGGCGCGCTCGCCGATCCAGCCACGGCCGAACTGATCGTCGACTATCTGGAACACGCGTGGGCGCCCATGCGCTCGGCCGCGCAGGCCGCGCTCGCCACAGTCGACGCCGAGATGTTCATGACGGTGCTATCGGGGCTCGACACCGACCCTCAGTGGTCCGTACGAGCCGCCTTGGCGGTGACGCTCGGCCGCTTCGCCCCAGACCTGGCCGCTGCGCGGCTCGAACAACTCGTGCGCGACCAGGATCCAAAGGTGCGGGCGGCGGCGCTCGGCGCCATGACCCGGCTGAAGCTCCCTACGGCCGCGGAGCGGCTCTTGACGGCGCTTGCCGACCCCGACCCGGGGCTGCGCATGAGCGCGGCCAACGGACTCGGCACGCTGAAGACGCAAGCGGCGGTCGAGGCGTTGCGGCGCGCGTTCGAGGCTGCGCGCGCCGACACCACCTACACTGCCAGGGCCGCCGTGCTGGCGGCTCTGGTCGCCGTGGATCCCGCCGGTGCCGCGCCCCTGCTACGCGAGACGCTGGCGGATCCTGACTGGGCCATGCGCGTGCGTGCGGCAGCGTTGATGGCCGGCCTCGATCGTGCCACGGCGGTTGGACCGACGCGTCCGGCGCCGGCGCCCTCGGAAGCCGCGATCGACGCTACACCGGCGCTGGTCTCGCCCGCGTTCTCGTCACAGGCCTACATCCAGACCTCGCGCGGCGATATTCGCATCGAGCTTGCGGTGCTCGAGGCGCCGCGCACGGCCGCCAACTTCGTGGCCCTCGCGCGTCGTGGCTTTTTCGATGGCATGGCGTGGCACCGTGTGGTGCCCGACTTCGTCGTGCAGGCTGGTGACCCGCGCGGCGACGGCGAGGGCGGCCCGGGCTACACGATTCGCGACGAGCTCAACGACCGCCCGTACGTGCGCGGCACGGTGGGCATGGCGCTCGATTGGAAAGACACCGGCGGCAGCCAGTTCTTCATCACGCACTCGCCGCAGCCTCATCTCGACGCGCGCTACACCGTGTTCGGCTCGGTGCTGGCGGGCATGGAGGTCGTCGACCAGCTCCAGCCGTGGGACACGATTCACTCGGTACGTGTCTGGGACGGCGCCGCCTGGATCGGCGCGTCGCGCCCCGGAAGCCGCTGACGCACGTGCGTCGTGGTCATCGGCGCGACGTCGGTACAAGAAAAAAGGGGGCACACGGTGCCCCCTGGATAGAGTCGCGAAGAACGCGACCTACCGCTTCTTGGCGGTCTTCTTGGCGGCCTTCTTCGCAGCCTTCTTTGCCTTCTTAGCCATGTGATATCCCCCCCTTCTTGGTTGGATTGTGCGGTGATGGGGAACCTGGTTGCCGGCCTGCTACTCGTGCCTTGCGGCACCGCGCTGACTGACGCCGATTCCTTCCGCCTCGTGTGCGCGCCGTTAGGCTGGCGCGCGAAAGCTACTTCTTCTTCGCGGCCTTCTTCGCGGCCTTCTTGGCTTTCTTCGCCATTCGTCCTCCTGAGGAGAGATGACTTCGCCGATTGGCACCCTTTCACAGCCTCACTACGGGTGGGCTGAGTGGGTGTGCCTCATACCAGATGTAGATTATGGATGAGAAAAACGCGATGTCAAGCACGAATCACAGCCGCGTGTCAAAAGAATCCGCGGTACGACCGCGCGCGCCCACGTCCGGTTGCGGTGTTCTTGTCAACTTCACGCTGTCGGCGTGAGCGCCTCGCGCACGCGCGCGTCACGACCGAGTCGATCGCGCGTACGCGCACTCCACGCCGCTAGAACGCGCTCGTGCGCAGGAGCTGCTTGTCGTGATGACGCTCGAGTGCGAGCGTGATGAGCCGATCGATCAGCGCGGCGTAGGGCACGCCGCTGGCGTCCCACAGCTTGGCGAACATGCTGATCGTCGTGAATCCCGGAATCGTGTTGATCTCGTTGACCACGAGCGCGCCGGTCGATCGGGAGAGCAGAAAGTCCACGCGCGCCATGCCGGCGCCGTCGATGGCGCGGAACGCCTCGATGGACAGTTGCTGCACGCGCGCCACCGTGGCGGCGTCGAGACCTGCGGGTATCAGGGTCTGCGATCCGGCGTCGAGATACTTGGCCTCGTAGTCGTAGAACTCGCGCGACGGAATCACTTCGCCAGGCACCGATGCGGCCGGTTCGTCGTTGCCGAGCACGGCGCATTCCACTTCGCGCGCATCGGGCACGGCCGCTTCGACGACGGCCTTGCGGTCGAACTGGAATGCGATGTCCATGGCACCGGCCAGCGCCTGTGCCGTCTTCACCTTCGAGATGCCGACGCTCGAGCCGAGATTCGCGGGTTTCACGAACACCGGCAGGCCGAGCGCGGCGATCGCGGCTTCGTGTTCGGCCCGGTGGCGCGTCCATTCGAACCGGGTCACCACCGCGTGCGCGGTCAGCGGCAGTCCGCGCGACGCGAAGAGGGCCTTCATCGCCGCCTTGTCCATGCCGGCGGCCGAGGCCAGCACGCCCGAACCCACGTAGGGCACGGCGCCGAGTTCCAGCAGGCCCTGAACGGTGCCGTCTTCGCCGAAGGGTCCGTGCAACACGGGAAACACTACGTCGAGTCCCAGGCCGGTCACGACGGCGCTCTCGGGCTCGCCCTCGCCGGCATCGGCCGACGGCCGGCGCTCGATCGTGACCAGGGTATCCTCGCCTGGATGCGAGACAAGCAGCGTGTCCCGGCCGGCTCGCGGCAGCCGCGCGGACTGCACGCGCGCTTGCTCGATCACCTCGGAGGCCGAAATCGCGGTGGGCGCTTTGTCGACCAGCACCCATCGTCCGTCCTTTTCGATGCGGATGGGCACGGCTTCGTAGCGCGCCCGGTCGAGATGCTTGAAGATGGCCGCGGCCGAGGCCACCGACACTTCGTGCTCGCCCGACCGGCCACCGTAGATGACGCCGACACGCAGTTTCTTCACGACGTGAATAATAGCAAGCGCCCAAGGTCCACACCCCATGTCCTTTTCCTTCACCGTCACGCACACCGACAGCGCGGCTCGTGCCGGCGTCATGTCCACGCCGCACGGCGAGGTCGAGACGCCGGCGTTCATGCCCGTGGGCACCCAGGGTGCCGTGAAGGCGATGACGGTGCGGATGCTCGAGGATGCGGGCGCGTCGATCATCCTCGGGAACACCTACCATCTCTGGCTCCGGCCCGGCGCGGAGCTCATCGCACGTCGCGGCGGATTGCACCACTTCAACGGCTGGTCCCGTCCGATCCTCACCGACAGCGGTGGCTACCAGGTGTTCAGCCTGGCGGCGCGGCGCACCGTCACGGAACAGGGCGTGCACTTCAGGTCGCACCTCGATGGCAGCGCCCAGATGCTCAGCCCCGAACGCGCAGTCGAGATCCAGGCGTGCCTCGGGTCCGACATCAGCATGGTGCTCGACGAGTGTCCGCCGCATCCGTCGCCCAAAGACGCCATCGCCAGGTCGCTCGCGCTCACCACACGCTGGGCCCGGCGATGCCGGACCAGGATGGACGAGCTGCGTCAGGGCGACACCGCCCAGGCCTTGGTGCCCACCAATCCAGGGCAGGCGCAGTTCGGCATCGTGCAGGGCGGCGTCTACCCCGACCTGCGCGCCGAGAGCGCCGGCCAGCTGGCTGAACTCGGCTTCGAAGGCTACGCCCTCGGCGGGCTGAGCGTCGGCGAGCCGAATGAGCTCATGTACGATGTCGTGGGAGCGGCGGCCCCGGCCCTGCCCGCCGGCAAACCCCGCTATTTGATGGGCGTGGGCACCCCGGCCGACCTGGTCGAGGCGGTGGACCGGGGCATCGACCTCTTCGACTGCGTGCTTCCTACCAGGAATGCACGGAATGGCCAGCTATTCACCAGGCATGGGCCGCTCAATATCAAGAATGCCCGGTTCGCCGAAGACGACGCGCCCCCGGATGCCGAGTGCGGGTGCTACACCTGCGCCCACTTCTCACGGGCGTATTTGCGACACCTCCATCTCTCTGGCGAGATCACGGGAAGCGTCCTCAACACGGTGCATAATCTGACCTTCTACCTTGACACTATGCGCCTGATTAGGCACGCTATTGCGTTTGGGACGTTCTCAGCATTCAAGCAGAAGTACTTGGCCGCGCTGAGCGTTCGACCGTTTGTCTCATGACGCCATTCCCCCACGTAGAGTCCGCAGTGGTCATTGCCATGGCGGCGGCACCGAATAGTTCGGTGAGTCCGCTGATCCAGTTCATCCCGTTCATTCTGGTCCTCGGGATCTTCTATTTCGTGATCCTGCTGCCAATGAAGCGACGGCAGAAAAAGGTCGAGCAGTTCCTTGGAGCGCTGAAGGTGGGTGACAAGGTGGTCACGACCGGAGGCCTCTACGGCTCAGTCGCCAGACTGGACACCGACACCGTCCATTTGCAGATTGCCCAGAATGTGCGCGTCGAGGTCTCGCGCGGCGCCGTCGTGGGGTATCAAGGGCAGCCCCCCGTCACCTCTGAGGGCAGCTAAGGTCATCATGTCGAAGAACTTGCGTTGGAAAGTCCTGACCATTTTTGTGGTGATCGGTCTGTCGGTGTGGGCCTTCGTGCCGCCGCAGGACAAGATTCGCCTGGGCCTCGACCTGAAGGGCGGCGTGCACCTCGTGATGCGCGTGCAGACCGACGATGCGCTGCGGGTGGAAACCGAATCCGCCGCCGACCGGCTGCGCGAGACGCTGCGCACCCAGAACATCCCGGTCACCGGCGTGACCGTGGCCGGCGCCAACGAGTTCCGGGTGGCCGGCGTGCCATCGGCACAGGACGGGCCGTTCCGTCAGGCGCTCGTGGATGTCGACCTGGTGTACGACCGGTCGCAGTCGGGCACCGACTACACGTTCCGTATCAAGCCGAATGTGGTCAACCAGCTGCGCGACGAGACGGTGAACCAGGCGCTGCAGACCATCGAGCGCCGCGTCAACGAACTCGGCGTGGCGGAACCGGTGGTGGCGCGTCACAGCGCCGCCGATCAGATTCTCGTCCAGCTCCCGGGCGTCTCGGAGGTGAACCGCGCGAAGGAGATCATCCGCTCGACGGCCCTGCTCGAGTTGAAGCTGGTGGAACAGGGCCCCTTTCCCGATGAAGCGTCGGCGCGGCAGGCCTTCGCCGGCAACGTGCCGCCAGACATGCAGATCCTGCCCGGGCGCAGCGAGGGCACGGCCGGCGCCCCACCCACGACCGTCTACTACGCCGTACGCCGGGTGGCAGCGGTGACCGGTCGCGACCTGCGCAACGCGCGGCCCAGCCTCGACGAAAACAACCGCCCGGCCGTGAGTTTCTCACTGAACAACGAGGGCGCGGTGAAGTTCGGCAACTTCACGCAGGCCAACATCAACCGTCAGCTCGGCATCGTGCTCGACGGCCGCGTCTACTCGGCGCCGAACATCCAGTCGCGCATCGACAGCGAAGGGCGCATCACCGGCAACTTCACCCAGCAGGAAGCCGATGACCTCGGCCTCACCTTGCGGTCGGGCGCCCTGCCGGCGTCGCTCACCTACCTCGAGGAACGCACGGTGGGCCCGACGCTCGGCGCCGATTCGGTGCGTGCCGGCGTGATGGCGTCAGCCGGTGGGCTGGCCTTCGTGCTGCTCTTCCTGCTCTACTACTACAAGCTGGCCGGTTTCAACGCGTTCGTGTCCATTACCACCAACCTGACCATTTTGCTTGGTCTCATGGCCTACCTGGGCGCCACGATGACGCTGCCCGGCATCGCCGGCTTCATTCTCACCATCGGCATGGGCGTCGACTCGAACGTCCTCATCTTCGAGCGCATCAAGGAAGAGCTTGCTGGCGGGAAAGGCGTGAAGACGGCAGTTGCCGCCGGCTTCGACCGGGTGTTCCTGACCATTCTCGACACGCACGTGGCCTCGCTCATCGCGGCGGCGTTCCTCTTCCAGTTCGGCACCGGGCCGATCCGCGGCTTCGCCACCACGCTCACCATCGGCCTGCTCTCGAACGTGTTCACCGCGGTGTTCGTCTCGCGCACCATGTTCGAACTGTTCCTTTCGCGTCGCGAACAGCCCGCGACGCTCAGCATTTAACGCCATGCGTATCTTCGACAATCCAAACTACGACTTCATCAAGTGGCGCTGGCACGCGCTGGTGCTCTCGAGTCTCGTCGTGCTGGCCGGGCTGGCCTTCGTCGTGACCCGAGGCCTGCCCATGGGCATCGACTTCACCGGCGGCACCATCGTCGTGGTGAAGTTCGAGCAGAAGGTCCCCGAGGACTCGGTGCGCCAGGCGCTCGTCGCCACCCCCGGCGAAAAGGTGGTCCAGAGCTACGGTGACCCCGCCGACAACGAGGTGCTGATTCGCCTGCCCCAGGCAGGTGAGGACGAGGCGAACATCGACGCGGCGGCCAAGGGCGTCGTGCAGGCGCTCGGCGCGGCCGGGCTGCCGAAGTTCGAGATCCTCTCGCAGGACATCGTTGGCCCGGTCATCGGCCGCGAACTGCAGCTGAAGGGCATCTACGCCACGCTGGCGTCGATTGTCGGCATCGCGATCTACATCGCGCTCCGCTTCCGTCCGGCGTTTGCCCTCGGTGCCATCGCGGCCACGTTGCACGACGTGCTCATCACGCTTGCGTTCCTGGCGCTCTTTGGCTACGACCTGTCGCTCAACATCGTCGCGGCCCTGCTCACCATTACTGGCTACTCGGTGAACGACACCATCGTGATCTTCGACCGCGTGCGCGAGAACATGCGCACCATGCGCCGCGACTCGCTGGAGAAGATCGTGAACACGGCCGTCAACCAGACGCTGAGCCGCACGGTCATCACGGCCGGCACCACGTTTCTGTCGGTGCTGTCGCTCTACATCTTCGGCGGAGAGGTGCTCGAAGGGTTCGCCTTCACGATGCTCGTTGGCATCGTGAGCGGCACGTATTCCACCGTGTTCATCGCCGCCGCGATTGCCATCGTTCTCGGCAACCGCCAGGGTTCCACCGCGACGGCCGCTGGCACGGCCGTGAAGGTCAAGGCCGCGACGGCCCGCCGGTCGTAGTGCTGGACTCGCGTGTCGGCTGCCGGCGCGAGGGCCGAGGCGGTCGATCGAGGCCACGCCGGTCCAACTAGTTCGATGCAGTGGTTACGCCGCAGTTTCATCACGGGCTTCTTCGTGACGGTGCCGCTCATCGTGAGCGTCGCTGCGCTGGTGTGGGCCTTCCGGTTCGTGGACGACTTCGCCACTCCGGTCGTCACGCAGGTGCTGGGGCGCGCGGTGCCGGGGATTGGCGTGCTCATCATGACCACGCTGGTGCTCGGGGTGGGCGCCGGGGCCACCAACGTGTTCGGCAAGCGGGTCTTGCAGCAGGCCGAGAGCTGGCTGCTGCGGGTGCCCGTGTTCAAGACCGTGTACGCCCCCGTCCGCCAGCTCGTGGCGGCGTTTTCGCCCGACAACGAGGCGGGGTTCAAGCGGGTCGTGCTCGTGGACGAGCCTGGCCGGGGACTGCTGCTGGGGTTCCTGACCCGCGAATTCGTGCTCGACCGCGGCGCGGGTTCCGAGCCCTTCGTCGCGGTGTACGTGCCGACGAATCATCTGTATCTGGGAGACATCGTGGCGTTTCCCAGGAGTCGGGTGCACTACCCGGACCTGTCTGTGGAAGACGGCGTCCGGATTTTTCTCACAGGTGGTATGGCGCTGCCGACCGATCTTCGGGCCCGCGTAGACGCGGGGCAGGGGTAGGATGTCCGCGCCGTCTGGACGACGCGAGGAGCTGAGAGCACACTTTATGACGAACGCGATGCGACGCATGTGGAGACGAACAGGTTGGCAGCGGGCTGCCGCGGCCGTGGTGGCGGTCATGCTGCTGGCAGGGCCGCTGGCGCTGACGACGCTGGCGGCACAACAGCCGGAAGGCACGGGCGCTCCCGCCCACGACGCCTCGCACCGCCCCGGCGGCGAGGTCAACATCCAGCTGCCCGACTTGAATACGGGCGACTTCCTGGGCATGACCGGCCACCAGATTCTGCTGTCCGGCCTGGTGGTGTGCGTGCTGGGCCTGCTCTTTGGCGCCTGGACGTACAGCGCCGTCAAGAACCTGCCGGTGCACAAGTCCATGGCCGACGTCTCGGATCTCATCTACGAGACGTGCAAGGCCTACTTGATTCAGCAGGGCAAGTTCCTGCTCATTCTCGAGGTGTTCATCGGCACGGTGATGGTGGCCTACTTCGGGCTGATCGGTCTCGAGCCGTCGCGGATTGCGATCGTCATCACCTTCAGCCTCATCGGCATCGCCGGCAGCTACGGCGTGGCGTGGTACGGCATTCGCATCAACACGCTGGCCAACTCCCGCACGGCGTTCGCCAGCCTGCGCGGCCACGCCTTCCCGGTGTGCGACATCCCGCTCCGGTCGGGCATGAGCGTCGGCATGATGCTCATCTCGGTGGAACTGCTGTTCATGCTCGCCATCCTGCTCTTCATCCCGGGCGAGTACGCGGGTGTCTGCTTCCTGGGCTTCGCCATCGGCGAGTCGCTGGGCGCCGCGGCGCTCCGCATCGCCGGCGGCATCTTCACCAAGATCGCCGACATCGGCGCCGACCTGATGAAGATCGTCTTCAACATCAAGGAAGACGACGCGCGCAATCCCGGCGTGATTGCGGACTGCACCGGCGACAACGCCGGCGACTCGGTCGGCCCGAGCGCCGACGGCTTCGAGACCTACGGCGTGACCGGGGTCGCGCTGATCTCATTCATTCTGCTGGCTGTGGCCAGCGCAGATATCCAGGTGCAGCTCCTGGTCTGGATCTTCGTAATGCGCATCATGATGATCGTCGCGAGCGGCCTGTCGTATTTCGAGAACGAAGCCGCCGCGAAAGCGCGCTACGGCAACGTCGACAAGATGAACTTCGAGGCGCCGCTG
>JANORI010000813.1:0-2144 GCA_031415235.1 Acidobacteriota bacterium
GTCGCCTCATCGGCCGCTGGCAGGCCGTGGGCTCGGTGACCTTCGGCGTGCAGCGCGAGAATCTTGGCGACAGTCGTGAAACCCTCCTTGCCGTGAACGTCATCAATCCGCCGGCCCTGCCGGCGGGCCTGCCGACACCGCAGGACGTGGACAAGATCGATGGCACGCGCCTGGACACGTCGATTCCGATGATCGGCAAGTTGATGGGCAGCTACCGGTTTCCGTTCGGACTGTCGGTCAGCGGGTTCTACCAGTTCCTGGCAGGATCGCCCTACACGCGCACGGTGAACTCGGTGAGCGCCCTCGGCCGGAACTTGAACCAGGGCAACGTCGTGATTCACGCAGGCGAGCGCAACGCCAACAGTTACGACAACCTGCACCTGATGGATCTGCGGCTGAATTACGATCTGCCGATCGCCCGGCTCAACACGTCGCTGGCGCTGGACGTATTCAACGCGACCAACGCCAACACGATCACGCGCGTCAACGCGCTGTCGGGTGCCAACTTCAATCGGGTGATCGAGTTCGTGCCGCCGCGCGTCATGCGACTCGGTGTGAAGGTACGGTTCTGAGGGACCTCATGCACGGCTCGTTGCGCATCCTGATCCTGTCGCTCGGCCTGGCGGCGACAGCCGCGCCGGTCGCCGCGCAAGGCGCGGCATCGCGCACGACGGCCATCGTCGGCGCATCCGTCGTCAACCTGAACGGCGGGCCGGCCGTGACCAACGCGGCCGTGATCATCGAGGGCGACCGCATCGTCACCATCGGTCCAGCGGCGTCCACGCCGATTCCGCAAGGCGCCGACGTGATCCGCGCCGCCGGCAAGTGGGTGGTGCCGGGCCTGATGAACATGCACACGCACTACGGCCTGGTCCTCCCAGGCCGTCAGGGGGCTGAGCTGGCCAACGAGTCCGACGCTGGGCTGGCGCTGCGCATGGCGTCCAATGCGCGCACCTCACTCCTGACCGGCGTGACGACCACGCGGTCGACGGGCGAGTCGAAGGGCGCGGACTACGCGCTCCGTCGTGCCATCGAGCGGGGAGAGGCGGTGGGCCCCCGCATCTTCACGGCTGGGGACACGCTCAATGTCACCGGCGGGCACGGGTGGGGCGTCGGTGAGGAAGGGTTGGACAGTCCCGATGCGTTTCGCCGCGCCGTCCGTCGCCGCGCCTTCGACGGTGCTGAGTGGATCAAGATCGCCATCTCGGGCGGCATCGCCGATACCCACGGCGACATCGCGGCGTCGCACATGACCAAGGACGAGGTCGCCGCCGTGACCGAGATGGCACACCGCCACGGCATGAAAGTGACGGCGCACTCAGGCTCGCCCGGAGCCACGCTCGAGGCGATAGAGGCCGGCCTCGACTGCGTGGAGCACGGCTACTTCCTCACCGACCAGGTGCTCGCGCGGATGGCTGAGAAGGGCGTCTGGTACGTGCCGACGATCGTCGTAGCCCAGCCCACCGTGATGGAGTTCTTCAAGAAGATCGGTTCACCCGACTGGTATCTCGCGCGCGTCGCCTCGGTAGGCGAGTCCCACTGGAAGACGCTGCAGAACGCCATCAAGCTGAAGGTCAAGATTGCGCTCGGCACCGACCAGTTCCCCTACGAGCCAAACGACGGCACCACCGCCACGATCCGAGAAGCGCAGTACTACGTCGAGGCCGGGATGACGCCGCTCCAGGCACTGCGCTCAGCGACGATCGAGGCGGCAACGATGCTCGGCAGTCAGGACCGCCTGGGCAGCGTCGAGCCGGGCAAGGTGGCGGACCTGGTCATCACCGATGCCGACCCGTCCAGGGACATCCGGGCGCTTCGCGGCATCAAGCTCGTGATGAAGGGCGGCGTCGTGTACCGCAACGACCTGGCGCGATAGCCAGGCCGAACTGCCCGCCACGCGCGCCTAGTCGCCCTGCGGTACTACCGCGGTGGCCTCGATTTCGACGACTGCCCCAGGCTCCATGAGCGCCTTCACCTCCACTGCCGACATCGCCGGGAAGTGGCGTCCGATGATCTCCCGATACACCGCCCCGAGCGGTGCGCCCGCCGCCAGGTAGTGCGCGCGATCGGTCACGTACCAGGTCAGCCGCACGATGTGCTCGGCGCGCGCGCCGTCCACCGCGAGGATGGCCACGATGTTGGCG
>JANORI010000814.1:0-1712 GCA_031415235.1 Acidobacteriota bacterium
GCACGTCGCGTACCACGCCCGATCCGGTATGTGCGAACAGCCCGCGCGGCGCGTCGGCCTTGGCGTGATAGCCGATGAAGAGCACCGCGTCGAACGTCTCGTCGAGGCCTTCCATCATGCCGTGCCGCTTGAAGCTGTGGCTGATCAGGCTGGCGCGCGGATCGAGATCCTCGGGCAGCAGGTTGCGCTGGCTGCCGTGCGAGTCGTTCACGACCACGGCGGTGGCCCCGCCGGCTAGGGCGCCGCGAATGGCCGCATTGGCATCTTCGGCCATCAGCTTGCGGGCGCGGGCATACTCGGGCTGGCCGGCCGACGTCTGGTCGTTGCCGTTGACGCCGCTGATGCCCTCCATGTCGACCGAGATGTAGACCTTGCGTCCGCCTTGCGCGCGCGACGCCGGCGCGACCAGTGAACAGAGCCCGAGCAACACGACCGACACGACGGCAACGCGCATGAACACCTCCGCGCGGATTCTACTCGGGCGCGGGCGTGGGCGGTACGGGCGCCGCGAGATCTACGGGCGCGGCGGCTCGGGCAACTGGAGCGCCGCGGCCACGAAGTCGGCTTCGGGGATGCCGCCCATGATCTCGATCGTGTCGTTCACGATGGTCTTGGGCACGCCGGTGATGCGGTAGCGCCGCGAGAGATCCATGAACTCCTGTGCGTCCACGGCATCAGCCGTGATGTAGGGGTTCGCATACGCCATCTTGTGCGCCAGGACGACCGCCCTGGGGCAATGCGGTCAAGTGGGTGTGCTGAACACCTGGATGTGCATCGGCTGATCGACTGCCGCCAGCGCAGTGAGCGTCTCGGGCTCGAGCTCGAGGTTGCCCGTGCCAGCCAGCAGCACGGCCTCCACGAGCGACACGAACTCGTAGCCCGTGTTGGCGCCGTAGAAACGGATGCGTGTATCGGCGCCGCCACCCAGCACCACGGTGGCTGGCGCCCGGCTCACGCCGTACTTGGTGCGATCCTCGGTGTCGAGCACGAAGCTCTTCTCCACCACCGTGATCTGGTCGTTGAGCGAGGCCACTTCATCCGCCACCTGCTTGGCGATGAGCCCACTCTCGGTGCCGCCGATGGTCTGGGTGAAGAGCAGCAGATCGACTTTCTTCGAAATCGGTGCGAGGTGCTTCGTGAGGGTCTGGCGGTCCGAGTCAGAGAGAAGGGCCATGCTTGGATACTACAGGGACTGGGGACTGGGGGCTGGGGCTTGTTCCCGTCACGATGAGCAAAGACACGTTCTTCATGCCGTCGGTTTGAAAGACAGGCGCTTGACGCGGCGGCAAGGGCACGCCCGAGGCCCGAGCCCCGGGACCCGAGCCCCGCTAGAAATTGAACAGATCGTCAAACGCCTTCTTCGCGCTCGAGGCCGATTCCGGGCCGGAACCGGTGGCCGAAGCCGGTGCCGGCGTGGAGCTCGTCTCGCGCTCCCAGCTGGCGCGCGCCGCGTAGATGCCGCACTCGTTCGGGGCGTCCTTGGGTGAGACCCGCGCGGGGATGGTTTCGCTGCACTCGAAGCGTGCGCTGGGATCCATGTGCACGCACTGGATGCAGGCATGCAGAGCCGACGCGCATTTCTCGCACTTGCTGAGGGTGAGGATCTCGCCTTCGACCGGGGTGCCGCAGCGCGCGCACTTGGCCACCGAGCGGTAGCCCATCATGCGGGGGTTCTTCGCGCCTTCCGACGACATGCGGCGCGTGCCGGCGGG
>JANORI010000815.1:0-3793 GCA_031415235.1 Acidobacteriota bacterium
CGCCTCGTTCCGACCGATACTTGCTCGAGAGTGACGATTCCCCCCTTGCGCACTGGGCCGCCCTCTCGCGCAGCCGTCATGGCGGTGCTGGCAGGCCTTGCCTTTGCGGCCGCGTTCTTCGACGTCGCGCGCAACCTCGTCGCCGACTGGTCCACCGACGACAACTACTCCCACGGCTTCCTGGTCGTGCCGGTCGCATTGTTTCTGGCGTGGGAGCGCCGCGTGGCGCTCGCAGCGGCCGCGTCGAGACCGAGTGCGCTCGGCATGGTCGTGGTCGTCGGCAGCCTGCTCCTGCTGTGCGCGGGCACGCTCGGCGCCGAGCTGTTCCTCACGCGCGTGGCGATGGTGGGCGTGCTCGTGGGTGTGGTGCTGTTCACCACTGGATGGGCGCATCTGCGCCTGCTCGCGTTTCCACTGGCCTTCCTGTTGCTGATGATCCCCTTGCCGGCATTGCTCTTCAACCAAGTTGCGCTGCCGCTCCAGTTGCTGGCCTCACAGGTGGGTCAAGCCGGACTCGAGGCGTTCGGCGTGCCGGTGCTGCGCGAGGGCAACGTGATGGTGCTGGCCAACACCACCCTCGAAGTAGCCGAGGCGTGCAGTGGCATCCGCTCGCTCGTATCTTTGCTCACGTTGAGCCTCGTCTATGCCTATTTCATGGACTCGCGGCTCTGGGTGCGGTGGCTGCTCGCGGTCTCCACCGTGCCGATTGCCGTGTTGACCAACGGCCTGCGCGTCGCGGGCACCGGCATCGCCGCTCACCGCTACGGTCCTGAAGTGGCCGAAGGATTTCTTCACGGCGTCTCGGGCTGGCTCGTGTTCGTGGCGGCCCTCTCCCTGCTCTTCGCGCTGCGCGAAATCGTGAATCGCCTCGCCCCGGACCCGATACTGGCTCCCGGCGTACCCGCCAGTTCCGCATCAGCGTGACAGCATGACTCTGACCACTCGGCTCTTCGTCGTCTTCCTCACACTCAGTGCGGCCGCGGCCGCACTCGCCGCGTCGGAACGGCCCGATGCGACCCCGTCTCGCGACGTGCTGGCCGGGTTTCCAATGGGCATCGGCGGCTGGGCGGGCGCTGACGCCGCTCCGCTCGACCTCGACACGATGCGCGTGCTCGGCGTGGACGACTATCTGCTGCGCGCGTACGCGACCCCCGGAGCGCAGGTCGGCCTGTATGTCGGGTACTACCGCAGCCAGCGGCAGGGCGACACCATCCACTCGCCGATGAACTGTCTGCCGGGCGCGGGGTGGGTGCCACTGCAGGCGGGCCGGACGACGATTGCCGCCGGCACTTCGGGAGTCGTCGAGGTGAATCGCTACGTGATCCAGAAGGGCGAAGACCGGCAAGTGGCGCTCTATTGGTACCAAGGGCGCGGCCGCACCGTTGCGAGCGAGTACTGGAGCAAGACGTTCCTCGTGTGGGACGCCGCTCTGCGCCACCGCACTGACGGCGCGCTCGTTCGCGTGCTGAGCCCCGTCGCCCGGGGCGAAGACGCGAGCGCAGCGGGCCACCGCGCCGAAGCCTTTGCCGCCGATGTCTTTCCGTTGCTGTCGCGGTTCGTTCCCGAATAGGAGTCAGTCCGCCATGTCTTCCCGACGTGTGTCACGCGCGCCATGCCTCGTAGCGGTAGCCACACTCGTGGCGTGCTCGGCCGCCTGTTCGAGTGATCCGGCCAAAGAGAAGCAGCAGCATCTCACACGCGGCGACGCGTATGCCGCCCAGAGTCAGTACCCCGAGGCGATCATCGAGTATCGCTCCGCCGTCCAGATCGATCCGGCCTTTGGCCGCGCGCGCTTCCAGCTCGGCGAGGCCTACGCGAAGTCCAAGAACCCCGAAGCGGCGTATCCCGAGTACGTGCGTGCCGCCGACCTCCTGCCCGACGAACCGGGGGTGCAGCTCATTGCCGGCCAGTACCTGCTGCTTGCGACCCGCTACGAGGACGCCCGGGCCCGGGCTCGCAAGGTCATCGAACGAGAGCCGCAGAACTCGGCCGCGCACGTGCTGCTCGGCAACGCGCTGGCCGGTATGAAGGACTACGAGGCGGCGGCCGAGTCACTGCAGAAGGCGATCGAGTTCGATCCCAACCGCGGGCTCACGCACGCCACGCTTGCGGCTATCCAGTCCGTGCGCGGCCGCCTGCCCGAGGCCGAGGCCGCCTACGCGCAGGCCATCGCCGTCGACCCGACCTCGCCCGAGGCACACCTGGCGCTTGGCAGCTACCGGCTCCAGTCTGGGGACCTGGCGGGCGCGGAAAAGGCCTTCACGTCGGCGCTCGCGCTCGACCCGAAAAACGCGCTGGCGCTGCGCGCGCTGGCCGCGCTGTACGTCAATCTGGATCAGGCGTCGAAGGCCGAACCGCATCTGCGTGCGCTTGCCGACGATCTGGGCGATGCCGCCGCCGGCCTCCTGCTCACGGAAGTGCTGCTCGCGACCAATCGCGAGTCGGAAGCCATCGAGCGCCTCCAGAAGATGTCAGCCGACCGCCGCCAGTTCGCCGACGCGAAGTTGCGGCTCGCCACCATCGAATACATGGCGGGCCGCCAGCCGGCTGCGCACGCGCACCTGGACGAGCTATTGAACGTCCAGCCACGCTCGGCCAAGGCGCTCGCCCTTCGTGGCCGCTTTCGGCTCGATGCGGGCAAGGTCGACGAGGCGTTGACCGACCTGCAGCAATCCGTCGCCGCCGATGGCAAGTACGAAGCCGGGCACTTCTGGCTGGCTCATGCGCTGCTGCAGCGGCGGCGCGCCGGCGAAGCGCGTGCCTCGCTCGTCGAGGTATTGCGCCTCGAGCCCAACTACGTGCCGGCGCAAGTCGAGTTGTCGCGAATTCATCTTGCCGAGCGCCAGTATGAGAAGGCCATCGAAGTTGCGCAGCAGGCCGTGCGCAACGCGCCCAATCACCTGGAGGCACGCCTGGCACTCGTGCGGGCGTACGTGGGCGCAGGGCAGGCCGACAACGCCGCCAACGAACTGCGTCCGGTCGCCACGCAGTTGCCCAAAGAGCCTCGCGTGCAGCTGCTCGAGGGGCAGATCCGTCTCGTGCGGCGCGATCCGAAAGCGGCGGAGCAGCGCTTCGCCGCCGCGCTCGTGGCCCAGCCGTCGTCATACGAAGCCCTCGATGGCCTGGTGGCGAGTCGCCTCGCGTCCGGCAACGTGGCCGGCGCGCTGGCGGCGGCGAACGCCGCGCTCGAGAAGGCGCCCACCGACGCCAAGTCGCTCGTGCTGGCCGCGCGTGCCTACGGCCAGACCCGTGACTTCAAGACCGCGGAGGCACTGCTGAAGCGGGCCATCGAGGCCGAACCCGCGCTGCTCGAGGCCTACTCGATGCTGGGGCAGCTCTACGTTGCCGACGAGCGGCTCGAGGACGCGTTGCGGGAATTCCAACGGCTGTCCACCCTGCAGCCGGCTGCGGTAGGGCCGAAGACCGTCGTGGCTGTGCTGCACCACATGGCCAACCGGCGCGTCGAGGCGAAGAAGGCCTACGAAGCCGTGCTGCGTGTCGACCCGTCAGCGGTCGTCGCGGCCAACAACCTGGCGTGGATGAAGGTGGAAGACGGCGAGAACCTCGACGTGGCGCTGCAACTCGCGCAAACGGCGAAGGTGGGGTCGCCGCAGTCGTCAGAGGTCAGCGACACGCTCGGCCTGATCTACTACCGGCGTAACCTCTTCGCCTTCTCGGTGGCGGCCTTTGAAGACGCGGTGAAGTTCGCGCCTGACAATCCCGAGTACCACTATCGGCTCGGGCTGGCGCTCTCGAAGAATCACGAACCGGCCCGCGCCAAGGCATCGCTCAA
>JANORI010000816.1:0-4735 GCA_031415235.1 Acidobacteriota bacterium
AGCGCTTCCTCGAGGGTGAGGCCCATGCCAAAGACCGCCAGCGCGATCACGAAGGGCATCGACGGTGAAAAGCCCCCGCCGGGATTCACGTCCGTGGCGAGCGCCACCGGCACACCGTGCTGCACCAGCATGCGCGCCGGCGCATAGCGGCCGAGCTTCAGGAAGAAGGCCGCGGCCGGTAGCAGCGTGGCGATGACCCCGGCGGCGGCCATGGCCGCCGCGCCCGCGTCGTCGACGTGAATCAAGTGGTCGGCCGACACGGCGCCGACGGCGGCTGCCGTCAGCGCCCCGCCGCTGGCGCCGAGTTCATCGGCATGGATGCGCGCCTCGAGGCCGAGCGCCTGGCCGGCCTCGAGGATCTGCCGTGATTCCTCGGGCGTAAAGACGCCGTGCTCGCAGAACACATCGTTCCATTCGGCCAGACCCTCGCGGGCGACGGCCGGCAGCATCTCGTCGATGACCAGCTGCACGTAGGCCTGGCGCCGGCCCCGATACTCTACCGGCACCTCGTGGGCGCCCATGAACGTCGCCGCCACGTCGATTGGTTGAGCGGCGCCGAGTGCGCGGATCGCCCGCAGCATCCGCAGCTCGGTCGCGGTGTCGAGACCGTAGCCGCTCTTGATCTCGCAGGTGGTGGTGCCCTGTGCCAGCGCCTCGGCCAGCCGCGGCAGTGCCGCGGCGACGAGTTCGTCCTCGGTGGCCGCGCGCGTGGCGACGACCGTGTGCACGATGCCGCCGCCCGAGGCGGCAATCTCAGCGTAGGTGGCGCCGCCCAGCCGACGCACCAGCTCGTCTCGGCGATCGCCTGCGAACACGGCGTGCGTGTGGGCATCGACGAAGCCGGGCACGACCGTGCGCCCGCGTCCGTCGATGACGGTGGCGTGAGGGGCGAGCGTGATGCGCCGCGACACCTCGTCGACGGGCCCGACCGCCACGATCCGTCCCTGCCAGGCGGCCACCGATCCGTGAGCGATGGCCCCGATGTCGCCCTGCGCCGCGCCGGCGCGAGGGGAGGGGCCGGCGCAGGTGGCCACCAGGTCGGCGTCGTCGATCAGACAGTCCGCATGGATCATGGAGGTGGTCTCAGTGTGGCGGAGACCTCGCCGGGACGCATGCCGGCCACGAGCACGCGCGCCGGGAATGACCCGGACCTCGACGATGGTGCCGTCGGGCCCCGCGCGCACCATGGGCGCCTCAACCGTTCTGCAAACGCACGGCGTCGAGCGACCCGGACCCGGCCGGCGTAATGGCGGTGCCGCTTTCGGAACTGCGCGGGCGCATCAGGCGCACCTTGTCGTCGCGCTCGCGCGCATCCTGTTCGCGCACGAAGTCGAGCGTGTTCTTGAGCGCATTGATGATGGCTTCAACCGAGGTCTCGGTCTCGCGCCGGCGCGACCGGAGTCCCTCGATCTCGCGCTGAACGTCCTCGAGGCGCACCTGCGCCTTTTGAATGAGCAGGTCGGCGCGCGCTTCGGCCTCGCGCACGATGCGCTGGCCGTCGCGTTCGGCGGTTTCCCGCAGTTCGTCAGCGAGCCGCTGGGCGCTCACGAGCGTGTTCTTGAGGCTCTTCTCTTCCGACCGGTGCTCTGCGAGCGCGCTCTCGAGGCGGGCCACGTCTTGCCGCAGGCGGTCGGACTCGCGCAGCGCGCCTTCGTAGTCGTCGGCCACCTCGGCGAGCAAGGCGTCAACCTCACCGCGGTCGTAGCCGCGCATGGCGGTCTTGAACTTCTGCTGCCGAAGGTCCAGTGGCGTGACGTTCATGATGACTGCTCCCTGCCCGCGGGCCAGGACGCCGGGCTAGTGCTCAGCGCCGCTCGCCGAATATCGCGCTGCCGATCCGCACGATCGTCGCGCCTTCCTCGATGGCCACCTCGAAGTCGTGGCTCATGCCCATCGACAGCTCGCTCACGCGCACCGCCGGAACTCCCGATGCCAGCAACCCGTCGCGCACGGCCACGAGCTGCCTGAACCACGGCCGCGCCTCGTTCGGGTCGTCCGCGGCCGGTGGCAGAAGCATGAGCCCCACCAGCTCCACCGCGGTACACTCGGCCGCCGCCGCGAAGATCCCCGGCAGGTCATCCGGCGCGGCCCCGAATTTGGTCGCTTCGCCCGCCAGATCGACCTGCACCAGCACTTTCGGCCGCCGGCCTGCCGCCACCGCGCCCTCATCGACCTTGCGCAGCAGCGAGGCGCTGTCGATGGCGTGAATCCAGTGAAAGGCCTCGGCGGCCTTTCGTGCCTTGTTCGACTGCAGGTGGCCAATGACGTGCCACCGGATCCTGTTGTCGGTCGCGTCGGCGATCTTCTGCAGGCCTTCTTGCACTTTGTTTTCGCCGAAGTCGAGCTGGCCGGCGGCCACCGCAGCCACGACGCAGGCCGACGGGTAGGTCTTCGACACGGCCACGAGCGTGACCGCGTCGGCCAAACGGCCCGACCGCTCGGCGGCTGCCGCGATGCGGGCGCGAATGCCGTTCAGCCGGGCGGAAATCGAGTCGGTGAGGTCGCTCACGCCACCGGCGGTTTGAGCTGGGCCAGCATGGCCTTGGCCTGGGGGGCGAACTGGCCCGTGGGCGCCAGCTTCATGTAGTGCTCGAAGGAGGCCACGGCGTCGGGAACCTTGCCCTCGTTGAGCAGGGCCATGCCGAGCTGGAAGCGCGCGTCGGCGTTGGCCGGGTCGGCCGTAGTGGCCTCCTCGAACTTCGCCTTCGCTTCGGCGATCTTGCCGGCGTTCCACAGAATGATGCCCTGGTTGTAGATGGCATCGGCATTCCCGGCCGGGGCGGACGCGGCGGCCTTGGCGCTCACCGCAGCGGCTTCGTCGAAGCGCTTCTGGCTGTTGTACAGCGTGGCCAGCGAGTTGAGTGTTTCGGGATGGTCGACCCTGATTTCAAGCGCCTTTTTCCAGGTCTCTTCCGCCTGTTTCTCGTCTTTCTTCTGCAGGTACGCGTAGCCGAGGTTGAAGTAGCACTCGTAACAGGTCGGCTGCACGGCCACGGCGGCCTGGAAGCGCGCGACAGCCGTGTCGAAGTCGTTTCCGCGGCTGGCCGCGACGCCTTCGTCGAAGGCCTTTTTCAGCTCCGCCATCTTCGGGTCGACGCCCGCCGGCACCGTCGACAGGGTAATGGTGACCTCCGAAGTATTCCCCGTGCGGATGCGCGTTTCAGCCCCGCCCGCGCCCAGCTTCTCGGTGGTGGCTGTGATGCGGTAGGTGCCCGACTGAAGGCCGAGCTGCACGAACTCCCCGCGCTTGTCGCTCTTGGTGGTGAGCTTGCGGCTCATACCCCCCATGAACTCGATGGTGACGACGGCGTCGGGCACGGGTTTTCCGCCCGAATCGAAGACTTTGCCTTTCACGAGCCCGGTCTGGGCCAAGGCGGGCGCGGCGAGGGCCAGGGCCACGGCGAGGGCAAGAACACTGGACACGATGCGGTGGGTCATGGCGTACGCGAGCCTCCTCGGTTCAGTGTAGCGCGAAGCGGCCACCACGGTGAGGCGCGGTCTCCGCAGACGACCCCGCGTTTGCCTCGTGGGTGGGCGACGCGCGAATCCCGGACGCCCCGGACCTCGTGGCCAGCGACTACGCCGTGCATTCGGCCGTGTTCTTCCGGGCTGGCTCCTTGGCTGCTGGCGGCCGCCCGGACGCTCTACCCCCGTCGGTCACTCGAAGAAGCGCTGCACCTCGTCCATCGAGTAGGTCACCGGCGCCGGCGGCAGCGACGCGAGGAAGCGGCGGCCGTAGCCCATCGTGCGCACGCGCGGGTCGAGGATGGCAAGCACGCCGCGGTCGTTGCGATGGCGGATGAGCCGGCCCAGCCCCTGGAGCAGCGCGAGAATCGCCAGCGGCACCTGGTAGTTGTCGAAGGCGCTGGCGCCGCGGGCCGCGAGCGCCTCGATGCGCGCGGCCACGATCGGATCGCCCGGCGACACAAACGGCAGCTTGTCGATGATGACGGCGCTCAGCTGGTCGCCCTGCACGTCCACGCCCTGCCAGAAGGATGACGTGGCAAAGAGCACGGCGTGTGGCGTGCGCCTGAAGTCGTCGAGCAGCACCGACCGCGGCGCCGTGCCCTGCACGATCATCGGGTACTCGAGCTCGTGCTCGAGCAGTCGCACCACCGCGCGCATCGTGGCGTAGCTCGTGAAGAGCACGAACGCGCGGCCGCGAGAGCAGCGCAGCAGCTGACCCGTTTCCCACGCCACGGCCTCGGCGTAGCGCTCCTCGCGCGGCAGCGGCATGCGACGCGGCAGATAGAGCAGCGTCTGCGTGCGGTAGTCGTACTCCGATGGCACCGACATGGCGTCGGCGTCCTCCAGGCCCAATCGTTGCTTGATGTAGCCGAAGCCGCCATCGACGCTGAGCGTGGCCGACGTGATGAGCGTGGCCCGCCGCTGTCCGGCCACCAGGTCGCGCACGATTCGCGACACGTCGATGGGCGAGGCGCGCAGCAGCACGCTGCGGCCCCGCACCTCGAGAAAGTAGACGTAGCCGGGGTCGGAGGCGGCCAGCAGGAACCTCTGCTCGTCGGCGAGCTCGCCCGCGCGCCGCGCCACGGTGGCGAGGTCTTCACCGGGGCGGGTCACGGCGCCCTCCTCTACTGGCGTGGTCGCCGCCAGTGCGAGCACCGCCTGCAGGCCATCGAGCGCTCCGGCCAGATCCAGCCCCGTCTGCAGGTGGTCGGCGAACCATTCGGGCGTCAGGCGCAGCCGGTCGTCGCCCCGGCTCATGCGGGCCAGG
>JANORI010000817.1:0-9318 GCA_031415235.1 Acidobacteriota bacterium
TTCCTGGAACCCGTGCCCACCGTGGTGGGACACGCAGGCGCCGCCCGGGTCGTGACCGAGCATGCGCGCCCGGAGGAGAACATCCTCTTCTCCGGATACCGCGACGGCAGCTTCATCTTTGCCATGCGCGTCCTTGGCGCCACCCAGCACACGCTGCGCGCCGACAAACTGCTGCTGCGCATGTTCATCGCGCGCGAGCGGGGGGTCGAAGACCGGGGCCTCGATCGCACCGCGATCCTGGCGCTGTTCCGAAAGTATGGCATCCGGTACGTCGTCGCGGAGTCGGACTTCTGGACGGATCTGCCGTCGATGGCCGCGCTCGACGAGCTGGTGCAGGACCGCACGCTCTTTGCCGAGGTCGCCCGGGTGCCGATTGCGGCCAATGTCGCGGGCGTCGCCAAGCAGATCACCGTTGTGAGGTACCTCGGTGCCGTGGACGACCCGCCCGCGCCCTTGACGATCGAAATGGTCGGATTGGGTCGGACCATCTCCGCGGCAGCCCGTTAGAGCCTGCGCGGACGCCACGGTTGGCAGGCGCGTGAAGATCGGCCGTCAGGGTCGGCGCGGGGGGTCATCGCGGCGCGACAGCCAGCGCATGATGTAGCGCACGAAGCGCTCGTTGTTGGTGCCGGCCCACGACAGGCCGGTCGGCTGCCCGTCGCCCACTTCCGTCATCGTGAGCAGGGCCACCTCGCCGAGCACCACCACCCGGCCGCGCCCGCGCTCGATTGCCACGGCCTGGGCCAGGCCGCCCACCGATGCGCCACTCGAGGCCGGGTGGCCCTTGCGTGCCACCTCGGTGGCCGAGGCGCTCAGGGCCAGCAGGGTGACGGCGTCGGCGGGCGGCACGAGTGCCTGACCGCCAAACGTCACCACGCGGTTGACCGGCGGCGCATCGGGAAAGCCGTCCACGATCGGATGCGCCCCAATCAGGCCGTTCTCGCGCGAGAACACGAGACGCTCGGGGAACCGGGGCTCGGAGTGTCCCGTGTCGATCACGAGCTGGCCTCGCAGGCCCACCCCCAGACGCCCTGCCAGGCCCTTGCTGCCGCGGGCGATGGGATCCTCGTCGACCGCCAGCAGCATCGAGCCGCCGTTTTCGATCCACTGGATCGTGGTTTCGATCTCTTGCGTCATCAAGGCGTCGTCGTCAAACATCGGCAAGCGCGACAGATTCACGCGGTCGGCCAGCTGCCTCGCCAAGCCACTGAGCGCCAGCGGGTTGGCGACGACGGCAATGCGGGCCTCGACCAGCGTCTCGGCGCGCGTGGCGTTGGCACCCGGCAGCACCACATAGCCGTCGGCCGACAGCAGGCCGGCAAACGCCACGAGGCCCGCTGAGCCGGTGGCGCTATTCCAGTGCGCGTTGTCGATGAGCACGCCCGGGCCGCCCGACACCCACGTGGGCGCCTGGACGGTGCCGCGATACGCCAGTTCGCCAGGGCCGGCGGCGTCGCGCCGCCAGAACCACGTCAGCAGCCCCAGCACGGCCAGGACCACGGCCAAGCGCCAGAGCCGTCTCATCTAGTCGTCACTGTCTTTCGCGTGATAGCGCGAGTACTCGTCCAGATAGGAGAGCGTGGCCATCGACGCCATCCGGTCGAGGAAGAGCAGGCCGTCGAGGTGATCGTTCTCGTGCTGAATGACCCGCGCGGCAAAATCCTCGGCCTCGATCTCCACGATGCGCCCCTGCCGATCGTGCGCTTTGACCGCGATCTTGTGGGCCCGGGGCACGCGGCCGCGAATCTCGGGGATGCTGAGGCAGCCCTCCCAGCCTTCGACGATCTTGTCGTCGAGCACCGTGATGGTCGGGTTGATGATCACCGTGGCTTCGGCATCGTCGCCCTCGTCGATCATGGCCACGAAGACCCGCATGCCCTCGTGCACCTGGGGGGCCGCCAGGCCCACGCCGTGGTACTCCTGCATGGTGTCGATCATGTCGTCCAGGAACTTCTGGAACCGGGGATCCTTGATCTGCGACCGCTCGACCGCGCGCGCCTTGTGCCGCAGCACCGGGTGTCCCATGCGGGAGACCTTCAGGATCGACATGGGCTTAGTACAACAGACTGCCCCGCCTCTGTCCACCAGGGGCTGGGAGGTGTAGACTCACGGCCGGTCAACCGCCCGTTTCGGAGGTCGATGTGAGTCCAGCCGCGCGCCGCCTGTCTGTCCCGTTCGTCCTGCTTGCCACCCTTGCCGTCGCCCGCACCGCCCAAGCGCAGGTCTACCCGAACGCCAAGACCGGCGGCAACTACATGCAGAACTTCTACTTCGCGCCGGCGGCCAGCAGCACGCCGTGGTGGCCGTCCTGGTCGGCCGACGGCAAGCGCATCGCGTTTGCCATGGACGGCTCGATCTGGACGATCGAGGTCGGCAGCACCGTGGCGAAGGAACTGCTCTTCTCGCCGCGGGAATACCTGGCGACGCCTGAATACTCGCCCGACGGCAAGTGGCTGGCCTACACCGCCGACGACGACGCCAAGAGCATCAATCTCCGCCTGCTGAACCTCGCCACCGGCGCCTCCACGGACCTCACGTCCGGCCCGCACGTGAACCACGAACCCGCCTGGTCGCCCGATGGCAAGCGCCTGGCCTACGTGTCCACCGCCCCGAACGGCTACTTCAACGTCTACGTGATGGATCTCGTGGACGGCAAGCCCGGCAAGCCGGTCCAGATCACGACCGACAATTCCTTCGGCCGCGACCGCCTCTACTTCGGCGACGTCGATGTGCACATCGCGCCCGCGTTCTCGCCCGACGGCAAGGAACTGCTGCTCGTGTCGAACCGCGGCATCCCGCTCGGCTCGGGCGGCATCTGGCGCGTGCCGGTGGAAGCCAACGTGATGGCCGGCGCCAAAGCCAAGCTGATCCACAAGGAAGAGACGCTCTATCGCTCGCGTCCGCAGTGGTCGCCCGACGGCAAGCGCATGGTCTACGCCTCGCACCTCGGCGGCCAGTACACGGAGCTCTTCGTCCTGCCCACCATGGGAGGCGAACCGTACAAGATGACGTTCGGGGAGCACGACAATTTTCTGCCGCGCTGGTCGCCCGACGGCGAGTGGATTGCCTACATCTCGAACGAAGAAGGTCTGCCGCAGCTGAAGCTCATGAAGTCGTGGGGCGGCGAACAGAAGATCGTGCGCATCGCCGAACGGCGCTACTCGCGACCGATGGCCACGGTGGCCGTGCGAGTCGTGGACGACATCACGGGCGAAGAGACCGCCGCGCGGGTGTACCACACGGCCGCCGACGGCAAGCCCTACACGCCCCCCGATTCCTACGAGCGGCTCGCCACGCTGAATCGCCACGTCTTCCATACGCCGGGACGCTACGTCACGCAGGTGCCGCCAGGCCCCTTCACCATCGAAGTGACCAAGGGTTTCGAGTACGACCTGTCGAAGACGACGCTCGAGTTGAAGCCGGGCTCGACCTCGAACGTCACCATCCGCTTGAAGCGCATCGTGGACTTCAAGTCACGCGGCTGGCGGTCGGGCAGCAACCACGTGCACATGAACTACGCCGGCAACCTGCACAACACGCCCGAGAACATGATGCTCATGGCCAAGGCCGAGGACATGAGCATGACCAGCCTGCAGATTGCCAACAAGGACAACCGCATCCTCGACTACCAGCACTACACGCCGGGCCGGTCGCTGCACCCGTTGTCGCAAGGCGATTTCGTGATGCACGTGGGACAGGAGTACCGTCCGCCCTTCTATGGACACATCTCGCTCTTCAACTTGAAGGATCACCTGATCTCGCCGTTTGTCACCGGCTACGAGGGCACCGGCGTCGAGAGCCTGTATCCGTCGAACACCGATATCTTCCGGTACGCGAAGGCACAGGGCGGCATTGGCGCCTACGTGCATCCGTACAACGGCGATGCCGACCCGGTCGACGGCGGCCTCGGCACCGCCAAGGGCTTCCCCGTGGACGTGGCGCTGCAGTCGCTCAGCTATCACGAGTTGTGGTCGCAAAACGCTGGCGACGCGGTGCTGACGGTCTGGTATCACACGCTCAATAACGGCTTCCGCGTGCCGGTCACTGGCGGCGAAGACTCGATCTCGAGCTTGCACCGCGTGGAGCTCGTGGGCGTGTCGCGCGGCTACTTCCAGCTCGGCGACCAGCCTCTCACCTGGGAGAACTGGATGAAGGCGATGCTGGCCGGTAAGGGCTTCGTCACCAATGGCCCGCTGCTGGAGTTCTCGGCCAACGGCGCCGGCATGGGTGAAGAAATCGCGCTGCCAGGTGCGGGCGGCAAAGTCACTTTCAAGGGCACGCTCAACTCGATCGTCGGCGTGGAGCGCTTCGAGCTGGTGGCCAACGGCCAAGTCGTGCACACCATCCCGCTCACGGGCGACAAGCGCTCGGCCGCCTTCGAGCTGCCGCTCGACGTCAAGACGAGCGGCTGGTACTCGCTGCGCGCGATCGGGAAGCCCGCGACCTTCCCCACGGAGAATTCGCGGCCGCAAGCAGTAACGAATCCCGTCTTCGTGATGGTCGGCAACCAGGCGATTCGCAGCAAAGCCTCGGCCGACTACTTCGTGAAGTGGATCGACAAGCTCACGGCCATGGCCTCGGCCGACCACGGCTGGCGCAGTGACAAGGAAAAGTCGCACGTCCTCGGGCAATTCACCGAGGCGCGCAACATCTATCTGGCGCGCGGCACGGAAGCCGTCGCCGCCGGACGCCAATAGCCCAGGCACGCAGGGGCTGCCGATGCAGGGCCACAACCGGGGCGCGGCGTTTCGCTTCTGCCCCGTGTGCGGCAATCCGCTCGAACCGCGCGCGCTCAGGGCCGGTGAGCCGATGCGGCTGGTCTGCACGAGCAGCACCTGCGGGTTCGTGTTCTATCTCGACCCGAAGCTGGCAGTGGGCACCATCATCAGGATGCCTGACGGTCGCATCGTGCTCACCCGGCGCGCCATCGAGCCTGGCTGCGGATTGTGGGTGTTCCCGGGCGGATACGTCGACCGCGGCGAGGACGTACGCGTGGCGGCCACGCGCGAGGCCCGCGAAGAGGCTGGCATCGACGTGAGGCTCGACGGCCTGGTGGGCATCTACTCGTACCCCGGCACGACCGCCGTGATCATCGTTTACCGGGCGACCTGGATCGCCGGCACGCTCGCGATCGACGATGAGAGCTCCGAGATCCGCGCCTTCGAGATCGACCAGTTGCCGTGGGACGATCTGGCGTTTCACAGCACCCGCGAGTCGTTGCGCGACTACCTGAACGCCGTCCCGCCGGCACCCGCGCCCTGAGCCGCTACTGGGGCTTGACGGCCAAGGGTCCCACCTCGGGCTTGCCCTGCGTGTTGGCGAGTGACCCCAGTTCGGCGGCGGCGCCGCGCGCGATGAGCGCGGTTTCGCTGCCCGCCTGGAAACACGTGAAGTCGGGCCGATCGCGCCAGGCAAAGGGTCCACAGAGCCGCACGCCGGCCCCAATCGCCGCATCGTGCACGATGTTCACCAGCCGCTCGTAGTCGGGCTGCCCTTGACGATAGCCGCTGAAGTTGGACAGGTCGCCACTGGCAGCGAAAATCGCCGTCACGCCGGGCACCCTGGCAATCGCGGCTGCGTTCTTCACGCCCTCGAGCGTCTCGATCATCAGTACCAGCACGATGTTGTCGTTGGCCGTGGCGCGGTAGCCGCCCGGCACACTGCCCCACATCCCCGGGTCGAACGCCTGACCACCGCCATTGCTGCGGCGTCCAAGCGGCGGGAAGTAGGTCCAGTCCACGACCTCGCGCGCCTCCTCGACCGTATCCACCGTGGGCACGACGAGCACGAGGGCGCCGGCGTCGAGCGCATGCTGGATCTCGCGCTCGTCGGTGTAGGCCACGCGCACGCCTGGCACGGCCTTGGCCGTCGGACACGTGCGCCACATGCGCGCCACGGCCTGCCACTCCTTCTGGTCATGCTGCATCTCGGTCCAGATGAAGTCGTAGCCGGCATTGGCCATCGCGCAGTACACGCTCGGATCGGTGGCGCCAAAGAGCGTCGCGCCGGTCACCTTCCCGCCCTGCTTCATCTTGATCATGGCTGGATTCCAGATCTTGGCGCCTGCGGGCGACGCCGTGGCGGCGCCAAACTTCCACGCCGCCGCGTCGAAAGCGCCTTGATTGGCCGCGCCGGCAGGCGCCGTGTCCCGGGCCTTGCTGTCGATGCCCGCGGGAGCCGCCAGGGGGAAGGTCGTGGCGCCAGGCACGGCGTTTGTGGCGTAGGGGTCGGCCGAGGTCGCGGGCCGGGGCGGCGGTTGAGAAGGCGCCGGCGCCTGAGGCGCGCCGCCCTGTGCCTGAAGTGCAAACGTCCCGAGCGCCATCGCTCCACACACCCATACCGCCGCCAGCAGTCTTTTCATGACGCCTCCCCCTGGAGGCGGATGCTAGCACGTCGTCAGCGCAGCTGAGCGGCCATCTGCTGCTGCCCTCGTACGATGCGCAGCAGGCGCGCGCCGTCGCGTTCGGCCAGGACCTCCCCCCGCAGGTCCTCGCGCGCGAGCTGGCCGGTGACAAGCGCGGCCGTGCTGCCAAAACCCGGCACGTCCTTCAGAACCTCGAGGACGACCAGCCGGCGCCCCTCACGCTCCGCGCGGTCGAGCAGCGGCAGCAGCGCGGCCTCAGCCGGCACGCCGGTGTAGGTGCCGGTGGCGACGTCGGCGCGCATCACCACGAACCGCGCGCGGAAGAACTCGTCGAGCACCAGCCAGGCGTCCAATCGTCCAATCGCCAGCAGGCAGGCCAGTTCGTCGGTGCACGCGACCAGATCGGTGGCGAGCACGTCGACACCTACTGCCGTCACGTCGAGCGTAGGACGCGCGTCGACCGATCGGCGCTCGCCGCCCGTCGTGCCTCGCCACGACTCGAACGACACGAGCAGCACGACCGCACCGGCGACCAGCGGAGCCACGCGGCGCAGGCGGCCTGCCGCGTATGCCGCCACCGCTGTGATGTCGATGGCCAGCGCCGCCAGCATGAAGGTCACCGGCAGCAACAGGTAACGCTGCGTGATGCCGGATTCGATGACGCCGAACCAGAGCACCCACGCTATCCAGAGCACGTGCAGCGCGCGCTCGTGTGCTGTCCACGCGCCACCGAGTCCTGCGGATCTGGCCAGCAGCAGCGCCAGCACGGCCCCGAGCAGCAGGGGGGATTCCGCAAGAAGATACGCAAACATGTCGAGCGGATACACGAAGCCGGTATCCGTCACACGCGACCAGGCCACCCCGGCGTCGAGGCCGCCCGCACAGAGCGCCACCATCCAGAACACCATCGCGCCAGCCAACACTCCGAGCCCCGTGCCAACGAGGGTCCGGCGCGAGCGCGCGCCAACGACGGGCAGCGCGACCAGCGCCATCACCGGCGCCACGCCCAGCTGGCCCAGGGCGGCGGCAGTGCCGCCTACCGCCATCACCGCGGCCGATGCCGATCCGGCTGGCCACCGCATCAGCGCGAGGACCGACGAGACCAGCGCGCCGGCCAGGGCCGCCACCGGCAGCAAGCGCGGCAAGTCCAGCGGCGGACGCTCGAACAGGTTGAGCACCTGCCATAGGAAGAAACGGCGCACCATCACGTCGCCGTTGGATGGAGGCGCCAGCGCATGCACCGCAAAGATGGCCGCCTGCCCTGCCACCAGACCCGCCACGACCCACGCGGCGCTGCGTAGCCACCGCCAGCGCTCGCCAGGCGCTGCGAGCAGCGCGGCCACGCAGGGCACGGCCGCCAGCGTGAAGGCCAGTTCGTGCGTCCACCGCGCTCCGGCCGCGGCCACGAGCAGCGCAGCCACGCCTCGCCACGTGAGATGCGGGCGTGCCAGCAGCGCCAGCGATGCCAGATAACACAGCAGGAACGGCGCATAGAACCGCGCCGTCGTCGCCGACACCCAGAACGGCAGCGAAGCCGCCACGGCCGCCACCGCCAGGGCCGCGCCGGCGGCAGACCTCATCCGCCGCAACTCACGAAACAGCACCCAGAGCGCGAGCACGCCGCAGCCCAGGCTGACGGCGCGGAACACCGGCAGCGACTGCCCCGCCACGAGGCCGGCCAGCCACGAGCCGTACGAGTATGCGAGCCCGCGGTCGTAGAGCAGGCCCGAGGGCAACAGCGGCAGGCCATGCGCCGCGATGCCGCGCACGGCAAAGAGCGTGAACTCCTCGTCGGGCGAATAGCCGGGGCGAAGCAAATCGGGCCAGGCGGCCGCGATCGACAGCAGACCAGCCACGGCCAGGGCTATCGAGTAGCGGCGCACCTAGTCGGCCAGGCCTTCGGCTTTCCGCTCTTCCAAGGTGATCGTGCCGGCGGCGGCCTTCCGCGACGCCTCGAGCGACAGGATGCTGGCGTGCGGCGTGATGTACTTGGCTACGATGCCCGACGTGCCGTTGATGCGCAGCTTCCCCATCAGGAACGCGAACTGATCCTCGAGCGTCTTGGCGATGGCGGCGCGCACGTCGGCCGGCAGATTCCAGGCCTGGCCCTTGAACGGCCCAATCGCCTTCTTACGCGCCTTGTAGAGGAACTGCTCATCGGTGTCGCTGGCCTTCTTCTCTTCTTGCGCGTGCTCGCGAATCCAGGCGTACATCTCGCTCTTCAGCGCCGCCGGGAACGAGGCGTGGTCGTAGACCATGTTCTGGAAATTGGTGGCCAGATGGATCTCGCAGGCGCCGGCGCGCGGGAAGGCCTCAAAGGCCTCGGCATTGAGCGTGGACGCGCCGTGCTGCACGGCGCCGCCGAGCCCGTAGCTCTCGCGCCCGAGGCGCGACAGCTCTTCGAGCGTCACCAGATCGATCTTCACGTCCATTCGGACCTTGCCGTCAGGACCCACGAAACCGCCGTGCGCGGTGCCGGTCTGCACGCTGATCTTGCTGAGGCCGGTGAGGCCGGCGCCCTTCTTCGCCAGCGCGGCGTTGAAGCCCTGCATGTAGGCGTGCAGCTCATGGATGTCGGAATTCTTGCCGCCCACTTCGCCGATCTCACCTCCAACCGACACGGTGACGTCCTTCGGCTCGTTACGGCGAATGAAGGCGGCAAAATCGGCCGCCAACTCGCAGTTCACGGCCTGCTGCTCTTCCAGCGTCGGCTGGTCGAGGTCGACCAGCGTCGAGGTGTCGATGTCGATGTTGTAGAAGCCGGCGGCGATCTCTTCGCGGATGAGGCTACGCAAGGTGTCGAGCTCTTTGTCGCGGTCCGGCGACGCCCATTTTTTGAGACTCACCTGCACGTGGTCGCCTTGCAGGAAGAGCGGGCCGCGGAAGCCTTCGCGCAACGCGGCGGCGGCCATGATGGCGGCGTATTCGTGCGGGCGCTGCTCGGTGTAGCCGAT
>JANORI010000818.1:0-5412 GCA_031415235.1 Acidobacteriota bacterium
CAAGCGGCGATCGAGGCTGCCCGGGCCGAGCTCCGCCGATACGAGTGGATGGAGGCCGGCAAACCACGCGCGCCCGGCCAGCAGGTTGGCGCGTCCATGTTTGAGCTTGCGGGCACTGCTGCCGGTGAGCACGAACCGCAGCGCCTTGTTCCGGTCGATCATGGCCTGCACTTCGTCGAGCAGAGCCGGCAGTTTCTGGATCTCGTCGATGATGACGACGGTTTCCGCGGGCGTCAGTGATTGGCGCAGCGTCTCCGGGCGGGCGCTCAGCTCGCGGAACGTGTTGGCCTCGAGTAGATCGACGAAGCGCGCCTGCGGGAACTGCTGCCGGAGCAGCGTGCTCTTGCCGGTCTGGCGCGGGCCGAGCAGAAAGACCGACTTGCGCCGGACGAGGTCCGCCAGGGCGAGGGTGCGAACATACATACGGCAACTATGATGCCGAATTTGTCTAAAATCGGCAACTATTATGCCGTACTGTGAGATGAGCCCGACGTCTACAGCGTCTTCAGAAACGCGATGAGCGCAGCCTTGTCGGCGACCGGCAACGTGACGATAGGAAGCATTAGCGGGGTCTGGGGGTGACCGAATCCCCGTTATCCGACCCTGGCCCCCCACCCCAGGGCACATTTCTTGGCACAGAACCGCCGGTCCATGCCGGCGAAATTGAGCAGGCCCATGGTGCCCGCGTAGCTGTAGGGGCAAATGGCCTCGGGACCATCGGGCGAGTCGATGATCGCCTGGAACTTCGCGGCAATCGTGCCGAGCGCCTCGTCCCAGCTGATGCGCTCCCACGTGCCGCGGCCGGGACCCTTGCCACCAACGCGCCGATGGGGATACACGACCCGGTCGGCGGCGTAGGTGCGGTCGAGATAGCGCGACACCTTCGTGCACAGTGCGCCGTCGGTCCACGGATGGTCCTTCGCGCCGGCCACCTTGATGGCCACGCCGTTCTGCACGGTCGTCTCGAGCGCGCAGGTATCGGGGCAGTCGTGCGGACAGGCGCCCTTGACGACCCGCACGTCCAGACCGGGTTGGCTCATGGGCCGAGCATATCCCGAAGCACGGTGCGCCGCGCGTTACCGCACGAGGCGCGTCACGTGCGCCGCCACCGCCAGCCAGCGCCCATTCTGCTTGTGCCAGATGTCGGTGTAGCGGCCGCTGCCAGGGCGGCCGTCGCTCGTCACGTACACGGTGCGGGCGTGAATGACGGCGGTGTCGCCGAACACCCGAATCTCCACATCCTCGCAGCTCAGGCTCTTGAGATTGGAGGGCTTGGCCACCTGGGCGATGAAGCCGCTGCGCTCGACAATCGTGCCGTCGGCGTTGGTGTTGCGGAAGTCCGCCGCCAGGATCTGCTCGAACCGGGTAGCGTCAGACGTCAAGACCGCGCGAACGTAGTCGGCGTTCAAGGCCGCCAGCACCGCGTGGTCGCCGGCGGGGCCGGCCGACTGTCCACCTGCCACAGTGGAGCCTTCCATGACGCACACGACGGTCAACAGCACGGTGAGCCAGCGTTCCATCGAAGCCTCCCTCGGCAATTGACAGAGAATAGCCTAGTGCTGACCTTCACCGTTCCCAGAATGGGCGCGCTCGCGATTGCGGGCGTCGCTGTCTTCTCCCTCGTCGGCCTGGCGCAGCCTCGGCTTCCGGCCCCCGGCAGCCCGAGGTTCCCTCTGCCTACCGAGCCGCGTACCTACGAGATGTACCGGCAGAAGATCCGGGTGAGCGTGGTGGCGCACGGCATCGAGCGGCCGTGGAGCCTGCTGCCGATGCCCGATGGCAGCTTCCTCGTCAGCGTCCGTGCCGCGGGGCAGGTGGTCGCCATTCGCAACGGCGCGCTCAGCCCTACGCCCCTCACCGGGCTGCCGGCCATGCGCACCAGCCGCACGACCGGCATGCTCGACATGGCGCTGCATCCCAAGTTCGCCGAGAACCGCTGGATCTACTTCACCTACCACAAGGCACTTGACGCCACGACCTTCACGCTGGCCCTGGCGCGCGCACGCTTCGACGGCGCCGGGTTCTCGAACGTGCAGGACCTGTATGTCGGCAACGCCGTGCAGACCGGCGGCTCGCGCCTGACGTTTGCGCCCGACGGCCTCATCTACATCACGGTGGGCGGTGCGGGTCGACTGCCCGATGCGCAGGCCACCAACACCATCTTCGGGAAGGTCTTGCGGCTGAAGGACGACGGCACGGTGCCGGCCGACAATCCGTTTGTTGGCAAGGCCGGCGCGCGGCCGGAAATCTACACGACCGGCCATCGCGATCATCACGGCATCGCGCCGTATCCGGCCACTGGACAGGTCTTTGAAGCGGAGCTCGGGCCGCTCGGTGGCGACAAGATCAACATCCTCGAACCCGGTGGCAACTACGGCTGGCCCACCAACGGCTACGGGCGCGACAACGACGGGTCGCCGATGCCCCTGCCAACCGACGCGATGGTCAAGTCGTGGATCACGTGGAACCCGGGCATCACGCCCTCGGGCATGCTCTTCTACACGGGCGACAAGTTCCCTGAGTGGAAGGGCAATCTCTTTGTCGGCAGCATCCAGCGCGGACGGATTCCCGGCACCGGCGCGCTCGAGCGCGTGGTGTTCAACGAGAAGCTGTGGGAGCTGCGGCGCGAGACACTTCTCGAAGACTTCCGCCAGCGCATTCGCGACGTGCGCCAGGGACCAGACGGCTTGATCTATCTACTGACCGAAGAAGACGACGGCGCGGTGATCAAGATCGAGCCAGCACAGTAGATGGCGACACCATCCCCGCAATCGATGGTCTGCATGGAGGTGTGGGGCGGGAGCCACCTGGCCGACCATGCCACCGAGTTCAGCGGGCTCGACGCCTGGGTCTACAGCAAGCCCTACGGCGCCGCGGCCCGAGGCGGCGATGTCGTCTACGCCTCGAGCTGCGCCACGGGCCGGATCACGCGGCTGATGGTGGCCGACGTGGCGGGGCACGGTCTGGCGGTAGCCGGCACGGCGGCGGACCTGCGGCTGCTGATGCGTCGATTCGTCAACACCCTCGACCAGACTGAGCTCGTCGGACACCTGAATCGTCAATTCGCCGCGCTGTCGGCGCAGGCCGCGTTTGCGACGGCGGTCGTGGCGACGTACTTTGCGCCCACCCGGCGCTTGACCTTGTGCAACGCCGGTCATCCTCGCCCGCTCATCTACTGTGCGGCCAAGAATGAGTGGCGCTTCCTCGGCACCGACGGGTCGCCACAGGCCGCGGGGCCGCGCAATCTGCCGCTCGGCATTCTCGACATCGCCGACTACGACGCGTCGGACGTCGAGTTGCAGGAGGGCGATTGCGTCCTGACCTACACTGATGCCCTGATGGAAGCGCAAGACGCCGACGGCGAGATGCTTGGCGAGGACGGCGTGCTGCGGTTGCTGCGGCTCATGGGCGAGGTCGATCCGCCCGAACTCACCGCAAAGCTGCTCGGCGAAATCGCAAGTCGATATCCCGCGAACCTGGCCGACGACGACGTCACGGTGATGCTCGTCAGGGCGTCGTCGCGGGAAACGCGCTACACGTTCGGCGACCGGCTGAGAGCTGCGGGGCGACTGATGCGCACGGCCGTTGGGGCGTTGCGCGCTGGCGCCGAGCGGCCACCGATGCCCGACCTGAACATGGCGAACATCGGTGGCGCGATCGTGCCGGCGCTGGCGAAGCGCTGGCGGCAGGAGCCGACTAGCCCGCCGCCCAGACGATAGAAACACGAGCGCGGTCCGAGGGTGACAGAACCCTCATGATCAGACCCTGGCCCCCACTCCCTGGCTCAAGGCCAAGGCGGAAGGCCCGAAATCGCTCGGCGCCGATTCGAAGAGCGGCCTGGCCGTCTACGAGATGCCCGGCCGCTTCGGCCCCTACGTGGGCGCGATGCGCGACGACGCCCGGCTCGTCGAACCAGCCGACAGAGCCGTTTTCGTGGACGAAGGCGAGGCCCACCTCTACGCCCAGGGTTCCGGCGCGCGTCAACTCCCCTTCCGCGGTGCTCGCGAGGTCGATCCAGCGGATCTTCAGCGCTGGGGCGTCGAGTGACGCACCCATCTCGCGTAGCTCGGCGAGATCTACCCGCGAGTGTCTCCGCATCTGATCGAGCAGCAGCAAAGGACCGAATCCGGGATCCTTCGTGCACGCGGCCCAGATCACGGCATGGAGCGGACAGCGACCGGCGTAGGTGACGATGTCGACCAGGTCACGCGTTTCGGCCCGGCTGCCCATGGCCAGCGCCTTGTTGGTGATGGCATCGAACCAGTGCAGCCGCCAGCCGAGCAGGTCATCGGCCGCGATGGGGAAGAACCGCCAGGCGGCATCGTGGCACCACTCGAGCTTCACGCCCTCCGCGCCCTTCGACACCCACGCCCGCCTGAACGACGGCGTCCAGAGTTCACGGCGTGTCTCGTAGCCGGCCAACGCGAGGGTGCCGAGGTCGCGCTCGCTCGATCGAATCACGGCGTCTTCGGCATCATGGAACACGTCCACGTCGGCGCTCCACCTCACGGCCTCGTGGGCGTTCAGCGCGATGCCACCCGCTGTGGCCAGGGTCGGATAACGGGGATTCGGTCACCCCCAGACCCCGCTAATGCTTCCTATCGTCCTCCAGGTAGGCGTCGATTGCGGCTCGCGCGGATTCGGTCCGGCGCGCGACGTAGGCTGCAATCAGGTCGTCCTTACAGCCGAAGACGATAGGCAACATTAGAAGGTCTGTCGGGTGGACGATAGGAAACATGGGTCTACGCGGATCACAGTGGGCCTCTGGACGCGCGTCGGGGTAGCGGGGGTAGAAACGCGGCAATGATCTTGAGCTTCAGGTACTCCTCGTCGCGGTAGCCGTACGCGCGTCGCTGGAGGACGCGGATCTTGTTGTTGAGCCCTTCCACCATGCCCAAGCTGACTTTGTTCTCGGGCCGGCAGTAGGCGGCGATCCCGTCCCAGTGGCGTTCGATCATGGCGGCGAACTTCACGTACGGCGTGAGGCGTTGCCACTTGAGCGCCTCGCGCCAGCGCTCGAAGAACGCCCGTGCCCAGCCTTCGCGCTGGTACTCCCAGAGCTGGCCGAACTGCTCCTTGAGGACGTACGCGGTATTCAACCGCCGGTTCGCCGCGAGGAGCTTCTTCAGGCTGTGGCGGCCGTCGCTGGAGAGGTTCTCCCAGCGGGAGAGCAGCGTGTATCGCTGGCCCTTGATGAACGTGCGGTCCTGGCCGGCGAGGCGGCGGTACTCGCTGCGGCGGACCTCGTCGAGCGCGTCGCCCAGGTGGCGTAGGATGTGGAACTTGTCGAAGACGATGCGGGCCTGCGGGGCGTTGCGCTCGAGCGAATTGCGGAACGGCCGCCACATATCCATCACTGCGAGTTGGAGACGGCCGGTCTTCTTGGCGCCCAGCGCGGCAAAGAACTGGTCG
>JANORI010000819.1:0-9143 GCA_031415235.1 Acidobacteriota bacterium
TGAGCTGCGCCAATACTTCGTGTCCCGATTCGGTTTGCACGCGATACAGGCCTCCGCTGTGGACGGCCACAACAGTACCCTGCATGTCGATCAGATCGTCTTTGCTCAAAGGGACTCCAACCAAGAAGTGTGCCACATCAGGGTATCCCGGGCAACCTCCAACCTCGGGACGGGTTGACGCCGGCGCCGGACCCAGTGGGTCCCATGGGCTATCATCTCAGGGCGATCCGATGTCCAGTCTGCCGCCCGCCCTGGCTGTCGGCGCTCAATACGACAGCCTGCTCCAGTCGGCCCTGACCCAGTTCTTCGACCGGGCGGTCCTCGAGACCGAGGCCGTGCCCTCCCCGTCGTCTGATGGGCGTCTGTCGATCGAGCCAAGCGCCGACCCGGCCGCGCTGTCGATCCGGTGGTTCGGCAACCGCTACACCCTGCGGGTGCCCCCGGCGCGTCCATTTACCCAACACGAAGTGCGATTCGCCCGTGCGATCGGCGCCGTGCTGTCGGCCCGGTACCGGGCCATCCTGAGCCCCCAGCTCATGGTGGAGCGCGCGGACCTGTTCCGCGGCGCCATCGAGGACCGCTACGTGGGCGCCTTCTTCGACCGCGCCCCGTACCAGTTGCAGCCGGGCGTCACCGCCACGCCGGACCGCGTGGCGCTGGCCATCGAGATGATGCGGGTGGCGGCACTCTCGACGTATGAGAACCAGCCTATTTCCACCGGCGTGCTGCTGCTTGGCACCGCCGAGGATCCGCTGGGACAGTATCCCGCCGCCGAACGCGACGACCTGCACTACACGGGCGCGCTGGCCTCGATCAAGAGCTTCTACCGCCTGGCTGACGGCTTGCGCACGGTCTTCCTCGTGAACCGCACGGGCCGCCTGCTCGACATCGTGGACATCGGCCGTTGGGCCGATCACGCCGGGTCGTCCGCAGCCGCAGACGTGCCGTGCGCGCAGACCTACCATGGCCACGCGCGCGCCACGGTGGCCGGTCCGCATGTGTGCGTAGTGCTCAATCCCCGGCGCGAGATCAAGGTGTTTGCCGAAGGCGTGCAGGTCTTCAGCTTCAGTCATGCCGACTGGCGTCTGCTCGATCAGACCTCGAAGTACGCGTTGTGGCAAGCGGCCGTGGGCAACGCGGCCGTGGCCGAGCGGATGTTCCGCACGGCGCTCGACCTGTCGGACGCGCGCCAAGGCGCGCTCTTCGTGGTGCTGCGGCGGCCGATAGAGTCGCTCGAGCAACTCGTGGCGTCGCCAGACCGGCTCGACATGGAACTGCTGGAGCCGCTCGGCCACCCGTGGGCGCCCTCGCGCCGCGACTTGCTGCACCTGCTGGCGGGCCGCACCGTCACCGAGCTCGATCCGAGCGTACTGGCTGCGCTGGCCACGCTCGACGGCGCGACGGTGACCGACGGGGAGGGCACGATGCTGGCCGTAGGCGCGATTCTGCGTCACCCGCTGTCGAGCGAGCACGCCGGGCACGACGGACTCGCCGAAGGCGCCCGCACGACCGCGGCACTCGCCGCCAGCCGGTTCGGTCCGGTGCTGAAGGTGAGCCAAGATGGCCAGATTACCTGCTACGACGGTGGCCGGGTGTGGGATCTATGAACAAAACGCCGCCGCAGTGGCGCCAAACCTCGAGGCCAAGTAGAATCTGCGCCTTCCCCTGACGGTCGTACATGCAGGTATTCCTTACAGGCGGCACCGGCTACATCGGCGCGGCCGTGCTCGACGCTCTCATCCGGTCTGGACACCATGTGACGGCGCTGGTGCGCGACCCCGAAAAGGCCGCACGCCTGGAAGCGCGTGGCGCCACGCCTCTGCTTGGCGAACTCGCCGGACCCGCCAGGTATCTGAAGCACGCCGTGGCCGCCGAGGCCGTGGTGCACACGGCGCTCGAGGCGACGCCGCGCGGCCCGGCCGTGGACCAGCAGTTCCTCGACGTGATGCTGCCGGCACTCGCCGCCACGGGGCAGCCCCGTACGTTCGTCTACACGTCAGGCATCTGGGTGCTCGGCCCGCAGCCTGACGGCGCCGACGAGACGGCCGCGCTCGCGCCGGCGGAGATTTCGGCGTGGCGTGCCGGGCGCGAAGTGCAGGTGCTCGCGGCCCACAGCGGTCAACTCCGCACGGCGGTGGTGCGGCCGGGCATCGTCTACGGCGGTGCCCGCGGCATCGTCTCCGACATGCTCAAGGACGCGCTCAACGGCCTCGTGCGGGTCATCGGCGACGGCAGGAACCGGTGGCCCCTCGTGTATGACCGCGACCTCGGTGACCTGTACGCCCGCGTCGTGGCGCGGGCAGAGGCCATGGGTGTGTTTCACGCCGCGGGCAATGAGGACGAACGGGTGCTCGACATCGCCGACGCGATCCGGACACATGTCGATCCGGTGGCCGACATCCGCTTCATGCCGCTCGCCGAGGCCCACGCCAAGATGGGGTCGTACGCCAATGCCCTCGCGCTCGATCAGGTGGTGCGCAGTCCGCGCGCCCGCGCCCTCGGGTGGTTGCCGGCGATGCACGGCATCACGGGCAACGCGCCCCGCCTCTTCGAGGAGTACCGGCGCGCCGCGAGCCGCGAGTGATCGATCTCTCGGTCGTGCTGCCGGCCGATGGGGAAGGCGCCCATCTGACTCGGGCACTGACACGGCTCCTGGCGTCGCTCACGCCTCTTGAATGCCGCTTCGAGATCCTCGTGGCCCTCTCGGCGCCTGACGCCATGGCCGAGTCGGCTGTGGCCGGGCTCGCCCGGGTCGTGAGGTCGGCCGACGCTGGGTACGGCGCGGCGCTTGGTGCTGGCTTCGCGGCCGCAACTGGCGCCTGGGTGCTCACGGTCGATGCCGACGTCGTCGACCCCGCGCCGATTGTGCGCGACCTGTGGTCCCGGCGCCGCGAGGGCGACGTGCTCATCGGGTCGCGGTACGTCGCCGGTGGCACCGCGCGCATGCCACTGATGCGCGCCACGCTCAGCCGCGCGCTGAACGCGGTCTTCGGCCGCGGGCTGTCGCTCGGCGTGCGCGACATGTCGAGCGGCGTGCGCCTGTACCGCGCCGGCATCCTGCGCGGTCTCGGTCCGCTGCCCGCACATCTCGACGCGCTGCAAGCCATTCTCGTGAAGGTCTACGCCGAAGGCTGGCGCGTGGTGGAAGTGCCCTTCGCCTACGCGGCCGAGCCAGGCGGGGCCTCGCACGCGCGGGCCCCGCGCTTTGCCGCCGACTATCTGCGCACCTTCTGGCGCCTCTGGAAGTTGCGCAACTCGATTGAGTGCGCCGACTACGACGCCCGCGCGCACGACAGCCCGATTCCGCTGCAGCGCTACTGGCAACGCGAGCGCCACCGCCACGTCACGGAGCTGTTCGCGGGCGAGGGCCCGGTGCTCGACGTGGGCTGCGGTTCGAGCCGCATCATCGGCGCGCTGCCGGCGGGCAGCGTCGCGGTGGACGTGCTGCTGCGGAAGCTGCGCTACGCGCGGCGGTTCGGCAAGCCGCTCGTGCACGCGTCGGGGTTCGCGCTGCCGTTTGCCGATGCGAGCTTCCCCTGCGTGCTGTGCTCGCAAGTGATCGAGCACGTGTCCAAGGACTCGCCGATTCTGGCCGAACTCGTGCGCGTGCTGCAGCCGGGCGGGCGCCTCGTGCTTGGCACGCCCGACTATGCCAACTGGGAGTGGGTGGTCACCGAGAAGCTCTACGGCTTGTTTGCGCCGGGCGCCTACGCCGACGAGCACATCGCGCACTACACCCGCGCGGAACTTGTGGCCCGCTTCGAGGCCGAGGGCTTCAGTCACGAGGCCACCCGCTATATCTTACGGGGCGAGCTGATCCTGGCCTTCCGCAAGCGCCCTCGGCCGAAGGCTGGGGACTAGTCCAGGGGCTGAGGCGTGGTCGCGCCACGCGGCCCGGACGCGGCGGCTATACTGCTCGCCATGACGCTACACGTAAGGCTGTGCGCCGCCATGGCCACGACGGGACTCATGAGCCTCGCCGCCTGTTCGGCGCCCGCACCCTCTCCGGCTCCTTCCGCCACCGCGGCCGCGGGCCCCGCCGAAGACGAGATCACGGCGGCGCGGATTGCTGCACACACCCGAATCTTGTCGCACGACCTCTTCGAGGGCCGCGCGCCCGCGACGCGGGGCGGCGACTTGGCCACGACCTATCTCGCGACGCAGATGGCGCTTGCCGGCCTCGAACCGGGCGGTGACAACGGCACCTACTTCCAGCAGGTGCCCATCGTCGAAGCCACCGTGGACCGCACGTTCACGCTGAGCGTGGCCGGGCGCACCTACAAGTACGGAGACGACGTGGTGGCGTTTTCCGGCGTCGAAGACGCGAGGGTCACCGTGCGTGGCGAGGTCGTGTTCGTCGGACACGGAATCGTGGCGCCCGAACAGCGCTGGAACGACTACGCGGGCGTGGACGTGAAGGGCAAGTGGGTGCTCATCATGGTGAACGATCCGCCGGCGCCAGCCGATGAGCCGGCTCTGTTCGGGGGACCGGCGCTCACCTACTACGGCCGCTGGACGTACAAGTTCGAGGAGGCCGCCCGCCAAGGCGCCGCCGGCGCCTTGCTGATCCACACCGACACTTCAGCCACGTATCCATGGCAGGTCGTGCAATCGTCCTGGACCGGCACCCAATATTCACTGCCGCCGGCGCCGGACGCGCCTGCGCTTGGCGTGAAGGCGTGGATGTCGAATGCCGCGGCCCTCGACTTGGCCACGCGTGGCGGGCAGGATCTGGAGGCGTTGCGCGCTGCGGCCTCGAAGCGAGGCTTCACCGCTCGGCCGCTGGCCGTCTCGGCCACGGCCACGCTCACCCAGCGCGCCGCACGGCGCACGTCGCCCAACGTCATTGGCGTGCTCGAGGGCACCAACGACCAGCAGGCGGTGGCGTTTACCTCGCACTGGGATCACTTCGGTACGAAGACGCCGGCGCCGGGCGACGCGCTCGACGCCGACCGCATCTTCAACGGCGCCTACGACAACGCATCCGGTGTTGGCGCGGTGCTCACGATCGCGCAGGCCATGGCGCGGGCGGCGGCCAAGCCGGCCCGGTCGATGTATTTCGTGTTCACGACGGCGGAGGAATCGGGCCTGCTCGGCAGCGAGTACTTCGCTGCGCATCCGCCCCTGCCGATGGCGCAGTTCGTCGCGAACATCAACATCGACGAGGCCAACCCCCTCGGCCCGACCAAGGACATTGCCCTGCTCGGCTCCGACCGCTCGTCTCTCGGTCAGGCGCTGGCCACGATTGCGGCCGAGCGTGGGCGAGTCGTCGGTGTCGATGCGCACCCCGAGCGCGGCTACTTCTTCAGGTCCGATCACTTCCCGCTCGCGAAGGCCGGCGTGCCGGCGCTCTCGCTGACCGAGCCCGAACAGTTCGAGGGCCCCCATGCCGCGGCGCTCAAAGCGCGGCAGGCCGCCTACAACGACAAGGACTATCACCAGCCGTCCGACCAGTTCGACCCGTCGTGGGACTTCAGCGGTGCCGCAAGCGACATGAAGCTGCTGGCCGCGCTGGCTTGGCGGATTGCCGCCACACCCCTGCTGCCGGCCTACCACGACGGCGACCAATTCGCGCAGGTGAGGAAACAGTGATGGCCGCGCCGACGCCCCTGGTGACCCTCGACGACATCCGCGCGGCGGCCGAACGCGTGCGTGGCACCGCGATGCGCACTCCGGTGATGGCGCTGCCGTGGCCGGGCCCCGGAGTGGGCCATCCCTTCTGGATCAAGTGCGAGAACCTGCAGCCGATGGGTGCCTTCAAGGTGCGCGGCGCCGTCAATATGCTGGCGCAATTGCCGCCGGACGCGCGCGCCCGCGGCGTCATCACGTACTCGTCAGGCAATCACGGCCAGGGCGTGGCGATGGCGGCGAAGGCCTGCGGCGTGCCCGCCGTCGTCGTGATGCCCACCACCGCGCCCAGCGTGAAGGTGGACGGCGTGCGCAGCTACGGCGCCGAGGTGATCTTTGCGGGCACGACCTCGATCGAGCGGCAGGCACGGGCCGAAGCGGAGGCCGCCGCGCGCGGGCTGTCGATCATCCCGCCGTTCGATCATTCGATGGTGATCGCCGGGCAGGGCACGGTAGGACTCGAGCTGCTGGAGCAGATACCGGACGTGGGCACAGTCTATGTGCCCATGGGCGGCGGTGGGCTCATTGCGGGCGTGGCAACGGCACTCAAGCAACTGCGCCCAGAGGTGCGGGTCGTGGGGGTGGAGCCGACCGGTGCGATGAAGATGCGTGCGGCGCGTGACGCCGGGCATCCCGTCACGCTCGAGAAGACGGCGAGCATCGGCGACGGCATCATGAACATGCGCGCCGGCGACCTCACGTTCGCCCACGTCGAGCGGTACGTGGACGACCTCGTGGCCGTGCCCGACGATGCGATGGCGAAGGCCGTCGGCTGGCTGTTCAGGAATGCGCGGATCGTGGCGGAGCCAAGCGGCGCCGCACCGACGGCGGCGGTGATGCTCGGCCTGGGCGGGCCCGTGGGTACGGTGGCGGCCATCGTGAGCGGCGGCAACGTGCAGCCGGATCACTTCGCGAAGTACATCACGAGCTGACAGGGCCCCGGGACCTGCGGATCGCCGGGAACGAAGGCCGGACACCACGTGTCTGCCGCCCGCGCCCGACTTCAGGTCACGCCGCCCATCTCCACGCGAGCGGCGTCGATGGCTTCCTCCAGTGCCGTCACTGCGCCGTCCAACTGCCGTTCGTAGACGGCGCGCAGAATCTCTCCCATGCGTGGGCCTGGTCTGACGCCGAGATCCAGCAGATGGCGGCCGAGCAGAATCGGCACCGGCGGCGCGTGCTCCACGCCGAGCACTCGAGCGCGCTCGAGGAACCAGTCCATGGCGGAGCAGTCAAAGGCCCCCGCGCGTCCATGGCAATCCGACCGCGCGAAGCGCACCAACAGTTCGAGATCCACGCGCGTGGCGAGCCGGCGGAACGCACCGTCCTTCACGGTGTCCTTGGCCTTGTGGAACGCGCTCGGCCGCAAGTGTTCGGCCACCAGACCCAGCACCTGGCGGCGCACGTCGAATCCATCGACCGTGTTCATGTTGAAGCGGTCGAGGATGGCCGTGGCGGCCGGCACACCGGCGGCTTCGTGGCCGGGCGAGCGCCAGCGGCCGTCGATGACGGCCGTCGTCGCGGGCTTGCCGAGGTCGTGGCACACGGCGCCGAGCATCACGGTGGCCAGGCGCGGCCGGTCGAGGTCCCCGTTCCTGCGCCGGGCTTGGTCGATCACCATGAGCGTGTGCGTCCACACGTCGCCTTCGGGGTGCCACTCAGGATCCTGCGGGCAGTCGTAGAGCGGCGTCATCTCGGGCAGCAGTTGCTCGATCACACCGAGCTCGCGCGCCAGGGCGAAGCCGATCGAGGGCCGCTCCGCCACGAGCAGCAGCTTCTCGAACTCGCCCCACAGCCGCTCGGCGGGCAGGTCGTCGAGTGGGATGGCGCGACAGATGGCGTGCGCCTCGTCGTCGAGCGTGGCCTCGAAGCGCGCGGCAAACTGCAGGGCACGCAGTACCCGCAGGCTGTCGTCCGCAAACGTCCGGGCGTCGACCACCCGCAGTCGCCGGGCGTCGAGGTCGGCGCGTCCCCCGAACGGGTCGAGATACTCGTCGGTGAGCGGGTCCCAGCCGACCGCATTCATGGTGAAGTCGCGCCGGCACGCGGCCTCCTCGAAGGTCATGAGTGGATCGCCCTCCACGGTAAAGGCGGTGTGGCCGCGGCCGCTTTTCGACTCGCGGCGGGGCAACGCCACGTCGATTGGCCCGAGTTTGTAGACGGGGAAGGCCCGGCCCACCGGGTCTACGCGCCCGATCGCGCCGAGCAGAGCCAGCATCTCGCCCTGTGGCACGCCGAAGACCTCGAGGTCGAGGTCTTTCGACGGCCGTCCCAGCAGGCGATCACGCACGAACCCTCCCACGACCACGGCGCGCCCGCCGCGGGCGCCCGCCGCCCGCGCCACGGCGAGGGCAACCTCGAGCGGTGGAGGCAGAGCGGATGGAACGAGGTCGGGCCCGGGCACGCCACCATCGTACCCCGCGGTGGAATCTGACAGAATCTAGCGAAGCTCCGCCTCACACCGGCCAGAAGAACCGGGTTGGCTCCGCTTCGCTCGCGGCAGTGTTGTTTGGCCCACGCTCCGCGTGGGCGAGACATCTCCAAAGGCCGAGCCGAAAACTGTTCCATTCGTTGTGGTGTTTGCCTTTGGAGACGTCTTGGTCATGGAGAGTGTCGACCGCCTGCTGCGAGACCTTGTCGCCATCGATTCGGTGAACCCCACCCTGGTGCCGGGCGCACCCGGCGAAGCCGAGATCGCCAGACGGCTGGTGCAGGAGTTCGAGGCCATCGGCCTGCACGTTGAGGTGCAGGAAGTGGTGCCGGGCCGGCCCAACGTGGTCGCCATCCTTGAAGGCCGCGTCCCGGGCCGCTCGCTGATGCTGTGCGGGCATACCGACACGGTCGGCGTGGCCGGGATGACGGCGCCGTTCATCCCGGTGGCGAAGGACGGGCGGCTGTCCGGCCGAGGGGCACAAGACATGAAGAGCGGGGTCGCGGCTATGGTCGATGCCGTGCGCGTCGTGGCCGCGTCGGGCGGTCTGGCTGCCGGCCGTGTCGTGGTGGCGTGCGTCGTGGACGAAGAGCACTCGAGCATCGGCGCCGACGCGCTCGTCACGCGGTGGCGGGCCGATGCCGGCGTGGTCACCGAGCCCACCGATCTCGACGTCGCCGTGGCGCACAAGGGCTTCGAGTGGGCGCAGATCGACACGGCCGGGCGCGCGGCTCATGGCAGCCGACCGACCGAGGGCGTCGATGCGATCCTGCACATGGGGCGCGTGCTGTTTGCGCTGCAGGACCTCGACGCACGGCTGCGGGCCGGCGCGCGGCATGCGCGTTTGGGCACAGCGTCGCTGCACGCGTCCCTCATCGAGGGCGGCCGGGAGCTGAGCAGCTACCCGGACCGCTGCACGCTGCAGCTGGAACGGCGCACGCTGCCCGGGGAGCCGCCGCACGTGCTGGCCGCTGAAGTGGATGCCATTCTCGAGCGGCTGGCCGCGGCCGACCCCGCGTTTTCCGCGCAGGCCACCTCGCTCTTCGGCCGGCCGCCGTACGAGGTCGACGCGGCCCATCCCCTG
>JANORI010000820.1:0-1643 GCA_031415235.1 Acidobacteriota bacterium
GCTGGTCAGTGGAAAGTTTCTCCGTCCGCCCGTAGTTTGGCAAGAATTCCGCCGGGCTCGTGCCTGTCTGTTCGGCTATGAATGACAATTCTCCATGACGCCGCTATCAGTGTAGGGCAGCGTAAATAAATAAACATATCAACTCGCAATAAGAGCGACTATGCTGCGCGGGTATGGGCCGTCTGGCGGCGCTCAGGGCGAAGCTCCAGTCGGTGTGGCCCCTGCTCGACGAACGCACGCGGCGCTTGATGGCCGCCAGCGAAGCTCAGGCCTTGGGCTACGGGGGCGTGAGTGTGGTCCATCGGGCCTGTGGGCTGTCGCGGGCCGCGATCGCGCGCGGGATGGCGGACATCGACGCCGGTCAGGTCGTCGGGGAGGGGCGGACCCGGCGCCCGGGCGCGGGACGGAAGCCCGTGACCGTGTCGGACCCGCGATTATTGGCGACGCTGGAGCGGCTGATCGACGCCCAGACCCGAGGCGACCCAGACTCGCCGCTTCGCTGGACCTGTCAGAGTACCCGGACGATTGCGGACGCCCTCGGACGGCGACGCCATCCGGTGAGCCATACGAAGGTCGCGCAGTTGCTGCACGCACTCGACTACAGCCTGCAGAGCAACCGGAAGACCGAGGAAGGGCGCGACCATCCGGATCGCGATGCGCAGTTCCGGCACATCAACGCCACGGTCACGCGGTGTCTCGCCCAGGGCTGGCCGGTCATCTCGGTGGACACCAAGAAGAAGGAGCTCCTCGGGAACTTTGCGAATCCCGGCCGACAATGGCGGCCCACCAAGCAGCCGCGGCGCGTGCGCACGCACAACTTTCCGACGCCGGAGGTGCCCCGAGCGTATCCGTATGGGGTGTACGATATCGGCCGCAACACCGGGTTTGTCACCGTCGGCACCGATCACGATACCGGGGCCTTTGCCGTGGCGTCGATTCGCGGGTGGTGGCGGGCCGAAGGCCGCCAGCTCTATCCGGGCGCCGCGCGCATCCTGATCACGGCCGATGGGGGCGGCAGCAATGGCTGGCGGCTGCGCCTGTGGAAAGTGGCGTTGCAGACCTTCGCCGACGAGATCGGGCTCCCGGTGTCGGTCTGTCATTTTCCGCCGGGCACCAGCAAATGGAACAAGATCGAGCACCGCCTCTTTTCGTTCATCTCGTCGAACTGGCGCGGTGAACCCCTGCGCGACTATGAAACGATCGTCAAGCTGATCGCCAAGACGACGACCGCCACGGGTCTCTCCGTGACCTGTCGGTTGGATCGCCGGAAGTATCCCACGGGGCAGCGCGTCACGAACGACGAGATGCACGGTCTCAACCTGCGACCGGATCGTTTCCACGGCGAGTGGAACTACGTCATCAGTCCACGCGGCGTGTTGAGTTGATATGTTTATTTATTTACGCTGCCTAACCTGCGCATGAACCCGACGGCGGTCACCTTTTGTGGCATCATCCGGGCATTCGGGCGCCGCGGGTTATGCGCCGGTCGTTAGGCAGATGAGTCAGCCGACCGTCGAACAGCGTTGCCCGGAGTGCGGGCTGTCGTGCGTGCCAACCGCGCCGCGCTGTGACTGTGGGTACGACTTCATCCTGCGCGCGTCGCCTTCGCGCCCGCGTGGCCTTCAGTTGAGTGCGACCACCAT
>JANORI010000821.1:0-2831 GCA_031415235.1 Acidobacteriota bacterium
GACCGCCCGCGCCAGGAGGCCCGGGATCTCGTCGCCTACCTCGACGCGCTAGGGCGCGCCCGCGCCCTGGCGGGTTCCGAGGGCGAGGCCCATGCGCGCCAGGGCTGCAACTGCCCTGACGACGCGATGGCCCAGATGGCGTTCGACACGGCGCTCGACGCGCATCCAGCCAAGGCCCTGCGTCCGCCGCAGACGCCGCCCGCGCTGCCCGCCCCCACCGGCAACGACGGGCCACGCGGCCAGCAGCTGTACGCGCGCCACTGCGCCACCTGTCACGGCGACTCGGGCGCGGGCGACGGGCCTGGCGCCCACGGGTTGCGACCACGACCCGGCAATCTGACCGAACACGCGTACGCGAACGAGCGGCTCGCGGAGGTACTCTGGAACGGCGTGTCTGGCACCGCTATGCCCGCCTGGCGCGATCACGCGCCGGCCGATCTCGCTGCCCTCAGCCGGGCCGTGCAGGCGCTGAGCGCCGCGCGGCCGGAGCCAGTGGTGCCGGCGCACATGGTCACCCTCGGCGCCGACGTCTACGCTGCCCACTGCGCGCAGTGTCACGGCGAACGCGGGGACGGCCGTGGGTCGGCGGCCGATGCGCTGCCGATGGCGCCGGCGAGTTTCGCGCAGCAGCGCCTCAGTCTGCCAGAGACGCTGCGCGTGCTTCGCGAGGGCATTCCCGGATCGCCCATGGCGCCGTGGACGACACGGCTCAACGAAGCCGAGCGGCTGGCGGTCGCGCACCACGTGCGGAGCTTCTCGTCGGCGATCGCGGCTGGAGCGGTGCGGCCATGATCACGGATCTCGTCGTGTGGGGTTCGGTGGCCTTCACCCTGGTATTCGTCGGCGCGTGGGCCGCATCGCCCGCACTTCGCGTGTGGATCGAACGTCCCAAGCACCGCTTCCTCGACGACGTGCAGGGATACGATCGCGCCAGTGGCCAGGCGATGGAGAAGGAGCGAACACGACCGTGAGCAGCAGCAGCGAACCGCGGTTGCCGGGTGTCGCCACCATTGTCGTGGCGGCGTTGCTGGTCGGAGGCGGAGCTATCGCGATCGGATTGCGGTACGCCCCTATGGTGCCGGGCGGGGCGCCAGACGCAACCGCCTCAGCGGCCGCCGCGACCGCCCCGGCCTTTGCGACCGAAGAGTACGGCCGGCGGCTCGTGGCCAACACCGCCGAGTTGCTGGGGCCCGACCAGGCGGATCCCGCGCGCCGGTTCACGAAGGGCCGCCTCAACTGCGGGTCGTGCCACCTTACGACCGGCACCACCCCTGGCTCGCTCACGTTGCTGCAGACCGAAGAGCACTATCCGCGGTTCTCGGGTCGCGCCGGCGTGATGACCGAGATCGAAGACCGCATCAACGAGTGCATGCTGCGGAGCATGAACGGCACGCCGTTGCCGATGGACAGCCCGGAGATGATCGCGATGGCGGCGTACCTGCGCGCGCTCGGCGCCCAGTACGACGCGATGGGCGCGTCGCTGCGCAAGGCCACCGAGCCTGCGCCGCTCGAGACACCGGCCCGCGCCGCCAGTGTCACGGCCGGTCAGGTGGTTTACACGTCGCGCTGCGCCGTGTGCCACGGTGGCGACGGGCTGGGGCTGCTGGCCACGGGCGATCCAGCCAAGGGCTATCTCTTCCCGCCGCTCTGGGGCCCCGACAGCTTCAACAACGGCGCCGGCATGCACCGGGTGGTTACGGCCGCGCGCTTCATCAAGGCACGCATGCCGCTGGGCGAGCCCACACTCACCGACGACGAGGCCTTCGACGTGGCGGCCTACATCAACGCCCAGCCGCGCCCCGAGCTGCCCAATCTCGAGCGCGACTATCCAGACCGGACGACCAAGCCCGTGGACAACCCCTACGGTCCGTTTGCCGACGAGTTCCCGCTCGAACAGCACCGCGTCGGTCCGTTCCAACCGATCGAAGAGCACTACAAAGCCCTCAAGAAGACCAAGTAGCGCAGCCGCGTCAGGGCGCCGCCCCCCGGAAGTTCGACCTCGCCGGGGCGTGAGTTTCGCGTATCCTCGTTAGTGTCCTGGGACACCCGCCTCGTCCTGGGACGAGACCTGGAGGTCACACGCATGACTCGCACCATTCTCGTCGCCCTCGGCGCCCTCACGTTATCGGTGAGCGCGTTTTCTCAAGGCAATCCGGACATCGACAAAGTCCTGCTCGCGGCTCCGCGCCAGGCGCGTGACGCCACCGCCGTCATCAAGTGGAAGGCCGACGGCACCTACGACACGATCAAGCCCGGTACCAACCGGCTGGCGTGCTACGACCAGTCCGGTCAACCCACCGAGCAGCCGTTCTCGGTGCAGTGCACGAGCGTCGAGAACCTGAAACGCGTCGCCCAGAACAAGAAGTTCGAGATGGAGCCGGATCGCGCCAAGCGCCAGGCGACGATCGAGGCGGCCGAAAAGGGCGGCACGCGCGAGAAACCCGAGTACGGGTCGGTCTTCTACAACTTCAGCGGGGCCGATCAGGCCACGGCGCGCGCCCACATGACGATTGCCGTCCCGGGTGCCACGACGGCCACGACCGGACTGCCCGACCACAACAAGCTGGGCGGCGCGTGGATCATGGGCGCGGGCACGTTGGGCGCTCACATCATGGTGCCCGGCAGCTAGTCCCGTTCAGTCTCTGCAGGTGCGCCGCGCCCGGGCCGGGCCGGGCGCGGCATCTCCTCTCCGAGGTTCGCCATGCGTGTCGTCGTGCTCTCCGCGCTGCTGTTGGCCGCTCTCACCCAGACGACCGTCGCGCAGCCAAGCGCGCCCGTCGTCACCAAGACCGACGTCGTCTACGGACGCGTCGAAGGCTCGGCCCTGCTGG
>JANORI010000822.1:0-3484 GCA_031415235.1 Acidobacteriota bacterium
TCACCACGGTCTACGACCGCGAGCTGCGCGCCGGCACGCTGGTGCGCGACGCGTTGCGGGCCGATTACCGCGAGCAGCTCGACCGCCGCATCGCCGCTCAGGGCTTCAACCTGACGCGGCTGACGCGCCAGTTGCAGGCCCTGCTCGCGGTGCCCGCGCGCGACGGCTGGGACGACGGCCAGGAAGAAGGCCGTATCGACGGCCGGCGCCTGGCGCAGCTGATCAGCTCGCCGGCCGAGCGCCGGTTGTTCCGCACCGAGTACCAGGAGCCGGCGGCCGACGCGCTGGTCAGCTTCTTGATCGACTGCTCGGGTTCGATGAAACGGCACATCGAGTCGGTGGCGATGCTGGTCGACGTGTTCGCGCGCGCGCTCGAGCAGGCCGGCGTGGCCAGCGAAGTGCTCGGCTTCACGACCGGCGCCTGGCATGGCGGCCGCGCCGCACGCGACTGGCAGCGCGACGGGCGCCCGCGCCACCCAGGACGGCTCAACGAGGTCAACCACCTGATCTTCAAGGATGCCGACACGCCCTGGCGCCGTGCGCGGCGCGACATCGCCGCGCTGCTCAAGGCCGACCTGTTCCGTGAGGGCGTCGACGGCGAAGCGGTCGACTGGGCCTGCGAGCGCATGCTGTCGCGCAATGCCGAGCGACGCCTGCTCGTCGTGCTGTCCGACGGCTGCCCGATGGACGGCGCGACCGGACTGGCCAATGACGACGACTACCTTGACCACCACCTGCGCGAAGTGGTGGCGCGGCGCGAGCAGCAGGGCGCGGTGCAGATCTTCGGCGTCGGCGTCGGCCTGGACCTGAGCCCGTTCTACAGCCGCTGCACCGCGCTGGACCTGTTGGTTGGGATGGGCAATGAGGCGGTGTTCGAGATCGTGCAATTGCTCGCCGGCCGACGGCGGCGCTAGGCCTGTCGCGGCCACATGAGCTGCCGCTCGTGACGAGGCGGGCTGGCCTGGACTGGTCACGACGTTCGGCCGCGTGACGGGGGGTGCTGTCGCCCAGTGATCTCGGCGAAGCTCGGGCGTCCGCTTCACCGTTGGTCGAATTCACCTTTACGGCCATAAGCAGATGTTCGGTGGTAATGCCCTTTAGCGGCCGTTCGAGGCCGCGTGCACCCGATCGGATGAGTACCGCTTCGGCTGCCCGCTCACGCCAGACCCGCTCGAAGCGCACCATCGAGGTCACGCCAAAGGTCCTCGACGTCCTCGATGCCTACGCTCAGTCGCAGCAGCGATGGCGGAAGATGTCCTTGCCCGGGAATCGCGGCCCGGCGCTCCATCGTCGATTCGACCCCTCCGAGACTGGTGGCATGCCGAATTAGCCCGACTCGCTGGCAGACGGCATCGGCTGCTTCAGCGCCACCTCGCACATCAAACGAGATGATCGTGCCGTAGCCCTTTAGCACGCGTCTAGCCGTTTGGTGGGTCGGGTGAAACGGCAGCCCCGGATAGCGGGTCAGTTCGACCGCCGGGTGTGCTGCCAATCGTTCCGCTAGCACCATTGCGGACTGCTGCCCGCGTTCGAGGCGCAACGCCATGGTTCTTGCGCCGCGGACCGCGAGGAACGCTTCGAGCGCGCCCGGAGTAGCCCCCGTCAGCTCGCGTGACTTCTTGAGGGCATGCCAAATGGCTTCGTCCTTCGTTGTTGCCACACCGGCCAGTAAGTCGGAATGGCCACCAATGAACTTCGTCGCCGACTGCAGCGCCACTGTCGCGCCGAAGTCCAGCGGGCGCTGGTTCAAGGGCGTGGCGAACGTGTTGTCAACGGCAACGATGGTGCCGGGCTTGCGAGGTGCAGCGCAAATGGCTTCAAGGTCTGCCACGCCTAGCAGCGGGTTCGACGGCGATTCGAGCCAGACGAGATCGGCGGTCCGGCAAGCTTCGATCCACATCGCCGTGTCGTGCAGCGCGACCCGTCGAACTGACCAGCGGCCTCGCTCTGCGCCGGCCGATACCAGGCCCGCGACGCCCTGGTAGCAGTCGTCGGGCAACACCACGGTCGACCCGGCAGCGAGCCCATCGAAGACTGCAGCGATCGCGGCCATGCCCGATGCGAACGCGACGGCCCGCCCTGACTCGAGGCCGCTGACGATCTCCTCCAGCGCTTCCCACGTCGGGGTGCCGTCGTCTCGCGAGTAGTCGCGTCCGCCTCCCATGATGAAGTTCGAAGCGGGGACGAGCGGCACATTCAGCGGCGAGCCCGGCTCCGACGGGCGACCGGCCGTGACGAGCCAGGACTCGAGCTTGAGGTCGGCGGAAAGCGGGTTCATGTTCATGTCCTTTCAGCGGCGACTTTGCGACTGGCGAGAGCAGCACGACGATGAGCATCCCAGCTCGTCCGATCTGGCGACAAAGGCGATGGCCAGGTCGCGCCGATGGAACGCGTCGCCGTGGTCACACCTGGCGAACATGAAGGTCGCGCTCTGCACCTCATTGGCTCCCCGTGGAGCGCTTCGCCGTGTCCCGCATCCCCTGTGCCAGACCATGATTGCCGTGAGCCTCAAGCCCTTGGATCGCTCCTTCGCGGTCGGCCTGCCGGTGATGCTGGTTGAGCTTGCGCTTGCCATCCAGGCGGGTGAGGCGAATCTCAATGCCGACGATGTGGCGCAGTTGCTCGGCGAGATAGTCGGCCGGGGCGTCACCCATCTTCCAGGGCGAGGGCTGATCGGCCTCGTGCTGCCGCGTGAGGCGGGCGACGACACCTCTGACGAACTTCTCGTCGTCGCGGACATGGATCGTGCCATGCGCGTGCACCACTTCATAGTTCCAGGTCGGTACGTAGCGATGCGTCTCGTGCTTGCCCGGATACCAGTTTGGCGAGATGTAGCCTTGCACCCCGCGAAAGACCACGAGGACGTTTGCGCCGTCACAAATTTCGCGCCAGACCGGGTTGGCGCGTGCGACGTGAGCGATCAGCACACCGTGCGAACCCTGGTCGGCGTCGAGCAGGAATGGCAAGTGGTCGGCTTCCATGCCGGTGCCGGTGCTCCGGACCATCATGCCCAGAGAGTTGTCGCGGACGATGCGGTGTAGTTCTTCGTTCTGTGGCTCGGCAAATTGGCTTGGGAGGTACATGAGCAGGCTCGATCAAACGCAAATACTGGAGGTACGGCGTGGAACCTCAAGTGTGCTTCCCATTCGGCCCTGCGAGAATAGCCAGTTATTGACTATCTCAATGGACCAGTTGGGCAATGCCTACCGACGAGGACCGCACGCGAGGCCTGAGCCGAGTGCTTTACGATGAGCTCCGCGCGAGGATCGCGGACGGCACCTATGCCGTCGGCGCGACGCTGCCGTCGACGCGCTCGCTAGCCGCCGAGCGCGGAATATCTAGAGGGACGGTGTCACTTGTCTATGAGCAGCTCGCCGCGGACGGGTTCATCGACACGCGAGCCGGCGCCCCGAGCCGGGTGGCTGCTGGCGCGGCGCCGGCAGCCCGGGCGAGTGATCCGCGGCGCGGCTCAGCCCAGCCGGTG
>JANORI010000823.1:0-4561 GCA_031415235.1 Acidobacteriota bacterium
GGACCGGCGCGCGGGGCTACTGGGGCACGCTGCTCGACTTCGAGATGAAGAAGCCGGCACGCGACGGAGATTGGCCGCACAACGTGGCGCTCATCTACGCCAGGCTCGGAGACGTGCCGCAGGCGCTGTCATGGCTCGAGCAGGCCTACGAGGGGCGCGTGTTCGAGCTGTTGTTCCTGCGCGTCAGTCCGGATTGGGACAGCCTCCGTGGCCATCCGCGCTTCGAAGCGCTGCTGGAGCGCACCGGCCTGCCACGCTGAGCCTGCCCGCCCTGACGGCCGGCGTCTCCACCTCGCGCGTCATCAGAACTCGGCTCCGACCTGAATGCGCTGCAGATGGTCGACGATCGCCTCGATGCGTCGGCACCTCAGTGCAGCGTCGCCACCCTCGACCCCGCGATTGAACACGTCGCCCCAAGTCGGCATGTCGGGACCTACGAGACCCACATCGCTTCATTCGAGCGCGATCATCTCGCCGCACCGAAGGTCCGCTTCACCGCTCAGCCACACGATCAAGCGCGTCTCCAAATCGGTGGAGGCCGCGACACCGAGCTGGACGGGCGGGACGACGGTTGAATGGACGGGAGCTGCGCTGAAACGCGAGCCTGGAGCCGGGGTCTAGGTTGGTTCCCACGCCGCCTGCCAGGCCTGAAACTCCGCGGGCCTGAGGCGGTAGCGCGCGAAATTGCCCTCATGCAAGGCGAGCAGGTCGTCTTCGGCCGCGATGCGGAAGGCACTGCGGTCGGCCTCCTCGATGTGGCCTTGCGTCCACTCACTGAGATGGCGGACGGCGGAGGCTCTGTTCATGCGCGCGCGCACGATGTGCGCTATCAACGTGCGCAAGGCCTCGCGATAGCGCAGCCGGAACGGGTCGGGTTCGCCGAGCGATTGCTGGATGGCGCCGTAGCGGTCTGCTGATCGTTTGTAGGCCCAGATGAAGACATCCCGCAGAAGGTCCGTGCGGTTCAGTTCATAGACACCGAGCACGGCGTGGGAGTAAAGGTCGCGCGGCACCTCTGTGAAGGAGAGCGGCGAGAGATTCGCCTTGATGAACGGGATGTTGGCGGCCAGGCGCGAGACGCGCTTGTTCACGTCATCGAAAGGCTGGAGGTAGGGCAGGTGCGCCATCGCAAAGAAGGCCTGCTCGAACGGGTCGGTGATGGCGCTGGCTGTCGCGAGCAGTTGCACGAAATACTCTTCGATGAGCTGGGGCGTTTCGGGCGGGTGATAGACCGAGCCGCCGATGCCGACGCCGATGTGGCGCAGGCGTCCCGCTGCGGTCGGATCGGCGAGAAGGTTGTTGGCCAGGATGCCGTGAAGATTGAGGATGGTGTAGCGATTGAAGCCGATGTCAGCGGCGTTCTCGACGAGGAACGCGATCGCGTCCTTGTGGTTGAGGATCATCTGCGCGTCGAGGTGATCGCGTCCCTCCGCTTCCAGGCCGAACTCGATGAGCCGCTTGGTGTCGAGCAGGGAGTAGGTGTTGCCTTCGAGTCGGCTTGAATTCCAGGCGAGATCGATGAGCAGCCGGCCGAGGATGTGGCGCGCATACGTGCCGGCGGGCTGCACCCCGTCTGCGGGACGCCGGGCGAGGGCGGCAAGGCGTGTTCGTTCTGCCGCACTGAGGTAAGAGCTCTCGTTCGGGCGGTAGCGATCAAGGAAGCCGCGGTCGTAGCCGACCGGCTGGCGGGCGGCCTCGGGCCGGCTGACGAGGCGCCTTGTCTCGGAGGCTTCCGGAGAAAGCGGGATGACGGCATCATCCGCCCCAGTGGCGGGCGGACTGCCTGCATCTGTTGGCACGGAGGCCTTGTATCTGGCCCATCGCCCGGTGCCGCTCCGGGCCAACCGGCCGTCGCGGGCGAGGCGGCTCAGGCGGCTTTGGAGCGTCCGGCTGGGAACAGGCGCTGCGAGGGCGGCGGCGATCTCCGGGGCGCTCAGCCCATCAGGCTGGGCCTTTACGGCCCGTTCGATTTCGTCTAGCTTGTCGGTAGGCTTGGGCCTTGCCATTCGCGGGTTCCTCGTCTGGTTGTTGCGCGTAAGCGCTCTAGACGCAACTAAACACGTCTAAGCGCAATAATAAAGGTTTAAGCGCAATAATTACCGCATAGGCGCAACAATTCTTACGTCGGTCAGACTCCATGGTCGGCACGACCGTCTCGCATTATCGCGTGCTCCAACTGCTCGGCGCGGGCGGGATGGGAGTGGTCTACCTGGCCGAAGACCAAGACCTGCAGCGGAAGGTCGCCTTGAAGTTCCTGTCGCCGGCGCTCGCGGCCGACGCCACGGCCCGGGCCCGGTTCAGCCGCGAAGCGCAGTCGGCCAGCGCGCTCGATCACGCGAACATCGCGACGGTCTATGAGATTGGCGAGTGGAACGGGCAGCCGTTCATCGCCATGGCGTATTACGACGGCGAGACGCTCAAACAGCGGATCGACCGCGGGCCCATGGACCTTCGTGAGGTCGCACGTGTTCTCGCGGACATTGGCGCAGGCCTCGCGGCGGCGCACGCCGCCGACATCGTGCACCGCGATCTGAAACCCGCCAACATCCTGCTCACGCGCGTCGGCCCCGCGAAGATTCTTGACTTCGGGCTCGCGAAGATGATGTCGGCGGATCTGGCCACCGCCGCGGGGGTGACAGGGTCGGGCACCACCGTGGGGACCGTGGCCTACATGGCGCCGGAGCAGGCGCAGGGTCAGGCGGTGGATCACCGCGCCGACGTGTGGGCGCTTGGGGTGGTGCTCTACGAGATGCTCACCGGGCGGCTGCCGTTCACAGCCGACAATGTGCCGGCGACGCTGCTGGCGATCATTTCCCAGACGCCGACGCCGGTGAAGGAGCTGCGACCGGATGTGTCGCCAGAGCTCGAACGGATCGTCGGCCAGGCGCTGCAGCGAGACCGCGGGGCGCGGACGATCTCGGCCTCCGAGATCGTGCAGGAGGTCGCGGCGTATCTGGCGCGGGCGTCGTCTGGCCCGCTGGGCACAGTGGCAGCGCCGTCGCCGTGGGCCTGGCTGAGGCAAGCGAGCGTGGCCATTCCCGTGGCCCTCGCGCTTGTGGCGCTCGTCTCTGGCGGCGCCTGGGCCTGGAATCGCAACGCGAAGGTCCGCTGGGCCCACGACGTGGCGATTCCTGAGAGCAAACGTCTCGCCGATCAGGCGCAGTATGTCGCGGCGTTCGGGTTGGTGGAGGAAGCCGGGAAGTACATTGCCGGTGACCAAGCGTTGGCGGGTGTGCGGACGGCCGCCTCACGGCCGGCCACGATCGACACGCAGCCTCAGGGCGCGGAGGTGTACTACAAGCCGTACGATGCGGATGCGGCCGTTCCGTGGACGCACCTGGGCACCTCGCCGATCACGGACGCGGCGATCCCTCGCGGAGTTCTCCGGCTCAAGATCGAGAAGAACGGATGGGCGACCGTTGAAGACGCCACGTCGCCTTACGTCGACGCCACGTTCTCGTATGTCCTTGATGAGCAGAGCACGATTCCACCCGGAATGGTGAGGGCGTCGACGAGTGGAGCACCGTTCAGACTGTTCATGCCAGGGTACGACCACCTGCCTGCCGCGACGCTGAACGACTATTGGATCGACAAGTTCGAGGTGACCAACGGGCAATACAAGCAGTTCGTGGCTTCAGGGGGCTACGCGAAACGCGAATTCTGGCGGCAGGAATTTCTGAAAGACGGGAAGGCCATTCCCTGGGAGCAAGCCGTATCGGCGTTCACGGACACCACTGGTCGGCCGGGGCCGGCCACGTGGGAGGCGGGGAACTATCCGGCTGGCCGGGACGACTACCCCGTGACCGGTGTGAGCTGGTACGAAGCGGCGGCGTATGCCGAATACGCAGGAAAAGCGCTGCCAACCGTCCTCCATTGGAGCGGAACCGCCACCCAGAACCTGAGCGGCAACGCCGTCCCATTCAGCAATTTCGGCAGCCGAGGGCTCGACAAGGTAGGGATGCAGCGGGCCGTGCATCGCTTCGGCGCGCTCGACATGGCCGGCAACGCCAAGGAATGGTGTTGGAACCTCGCCAATTCTGGCAAACGCTTCATTCTGGGTGGAGCCTGGGACGAGCCGGGCTACCTCTTCGTGGACCCAGATGCAAGGTCGCCATGGGAGCGCGCGGCGAATTTCGGCTTCCGGTGCGTGAAGTATTTCCCGAACGACACGCTGGCCGCCGACATCACCGGACCTTTGGAAATCCCGTCGCGTGACTACTCAAAGGAAACGCCGGTCAGCGACGAGGTGTTCCGAGCCTACGCGCGGCTCTATGCGTACGACAAGACCGACCTGAAGGCGACGACCGAAGCCGTGGACGATGCCAATGACGACTGGAGGCGGGAGAAGGTCACGTTCTCTGCGGCGTACGGCAACGAGCGCGTCATCGCGTATCTCTTCCTGCCGAAACACTCGAGCCCGCCGTTTCAGACCGTCGTCTTCTTTCCGGGCTCAGACGTCCTGAGCCAGCGGTCGAGCGAGAAAGTCCTATCCACGAGTGTGTTCGATTTTCTGATTGCAAACGGGCGGGCGGTACTCTTCCCGGTCTACAAGAGCACATTC
>JANORI010000824.1:0-6375 GCA_031415235.1 Acidobacteriota bacterium
CGGAGACCAGGACGGTTACCAGAAGCGGCACGTCCGACGGAAGGTCGAAAGGTTCGTCAAGCTGGATACGCTCACCATCGTAGTGCGCTCGAAGGCTCACGGTCGGCATTCTGCCAGTCTATCCCCGGGTTCCTGCCGTCAACAAGCGTGAGCTTGAACGCCAATACGCGCCCCGCGCCGCGCAAGCTGCTGGTCATCGCGAGGAGTATCGCCCGGCAATCGGGCGCGAACTACTTGTCAAGGGTCAATGAGGGCGAATCGCGAGCAGAACGACCATAGCTCTCAAGTAGTCGCACAGGGGCGACTTGACCGGTCGGCAAGATTTTCTGGTCGTTGAGCAGGAGTCACCGCCTAAGCAACACCCCAACGCTCATATAATCCAACAGTTTGTCTCTCACTCCCGGCACCCGATTAGGCGTTTTCGAGCTGGCCGAATTGCTTGGTCGCGGCGGCATGGGTGAAGTGTATCGGGCCACCGATACGAAGCTGAAACGCCAGGTCGCCATCAAGGTCCTGCCGCCCTCACTGGTGGCTGATCGCGATCGGCTCGCCCGGTTTCAACGGGAAGCCGAAGTCCTGGCCTCGCTGAACCATCCGCATATCGCCGCCATCTACGGCCTCGAAGAGAGCGAGGGCGTCACCGCCCTGGTGATGAAGCTCGTCGAAGGGGACGACCTGTCGCAGCGGATTGCCCGCCTCCGCGCCCCAGGCGCTTCGGCGAGGCAGGCAGGAATGCCGCTCGACGAAGCCTTGCCCATCGCGAAGCAGATCGCCGAGGCGCTGGAGGCCGCGCACGAGCAGGGGATCATCCATCGCGATCTGAAGCCCGCCAACATCAAGGTGCGGCCTGATGGCACGGTCAAGGTGCTGGACTTCGGGTTGGCGAAGGCGATGGATCCGGCCGCCACCTCGAGCGCGGAGGCGATGAACTCGCCGACGCTCTCGATGCACGCCACGCAGGCGGGGATCATTCTCGGCACGGCCGCCTACATGGCGCCGGAGCAGGCCAGTGGCAAGGCCGTGGACAAGCGCGCCGACGTCTGGTCCTTTGGCGTCGTCCTGCTGGAGATGCTCACCGGGCAGCGCCTCTTTGACGGCGAGACGGTGTCGCACACGCTGGCCGATGTGCTGCGCGGGCCCATCGACTTCAATGGGCTGCCCGCAGCCACGCCCACGGCGATCCGCGATCTGCTGCGCCGTTGCCTGACGCGCGACGTGAAGAAGCGCACACGCGACATCGGCGACGCGCGCATCGCCATCGAAGACGTGCTCGGCGGAGGTGCGGACGAGGAGACGCCTGCCGCCGCGCTTCCAGTGCCGGCGGCCCCACGGTCTGTCGTGGCTCGCGCCCTGCCGTGGGTGATCGCGAGCGTGGCCGTCGTCGTCGCGGGCGTGTTGTTGATGCTGTGGGCGCCCGGGCGGTCGGCGCCAGTGCCCGCGCCGCAACGGCTCCTCGTCAGCATCGGTGCCGATACGTCACTGAGCTTCAGCCGTGGCGCGTCGGCGGTCCTGTCGCCGGACGGGACGACGCTCGCGTTTGTCGGGCAGCAGGCGGGTCAGGCGCGGCTCTTCATTACAAGCTCGATCAGTTGCAGGCCGGCCCACTCGCGGGCACCGAGGGTGCCGAGAACCCGTTCTTCTCGCCCAACGGCCAATGGATCGCGTTCTTCGCCGGCGGCAAGCTGAAAAAAGTATCGGTGACCGGCGGCGCCGCGATCAGTTTGTGCGACGCGCTGGCCAGCCGCGGCGGCACGTGGGCCGACGACGATACAATCCTCTTCACACCGACCACCAACACCGCGCTCATGCGCGTCTCGGCGGCAGGCGGAACGCCAGCGGTCTTCGGCTTGCTCAGCGAAGGTGCGGCGTCGCAGCGGTGGCCGCAGGCGCTCCCCGGCGGCACCGCCGTGCTCTACACCGAAAGCTCGTCGGCCACTACCTGGGATGGCGCCAACCTCGTGGTCGCTCCCCTGTCGGGGTTGTCCGCCGAAGCCTCGGCGAAGGCGGGCGGGACAGCAAAGATTGTCGTCCGTGGCGGCTATTACGGTCGGTACGTGTCGAGCGGGCTTGGCTCGCCGAGGCGCGACGAGCGCAAAGGCGGCCATCTGATTTACATGCAACAGGGCACGCTGTTCGCCGTGGCCTTCGACCGCGATCGTCTCGAGACCGTGGGGCAGGCGGTGCCGGCGATCGAAGGCGTCGCCGCGTCCCCGGGTTCCGGCGGCGCGCAACTGGCGGTATCCGCGGAAGGCACACTCGTGTACGTGCCTGGCGCGGTTTCGACAAACGCGCGTCCCCTCGACTGGGTGACGCGCGACGGCAAGACGACGTCACTCCGGGCGACGAAGGCCGACTGGTCGAATGCGCGGTTCTCGCCCGACGGCCAGAAGCTGGCGCTCGAGGTCTTCGACGGGAAACAGCGAGAGATCTGGGTGTACGAGTGGGCCAGGGACACGCTGACGCAATTGACTTTCGACCCAGGCGAGGATCGTGCCCCAGTGTGGACACCCGACGGCCGGCGCATCGTGTTTGCGTCCGATCGCGCGAAGACGGGCATCTTCAACCTGTATTGGGTCAACGCCGACGGCACGGACGAGGTCGCGCGGCTGACCGACAGCCCGGAATCGCATGCGCCGGGATCCTGGCATCCGAGCGGCAAGTTCTTCGCCTTCCAGGCCAGTCGCGGAGGTACCGGAGACGACCTGATGGTCCTGCCCATGGAGGGCGACGCCGCGCGCGGCTGGACGCCGGGGAAGCCCACCGTGTTCCTGGGCACGCCGGCCAACGAGGGGTCGCCGATGTTCTCGCCGGACGGCCGATGGATCGCGTACAGCTCCAATGAGACAGGTCCCATCGATCTGTACGTGCGGCCCTTCCCTGGGCCCGGCGGGAAATGGCGGATCTCGACGGAAGGTGGCGCAGTTCCCCGGTGGTCGGCCACCACGCCCGAGCTGCTGTTCCGACGGCCGGTGACCTCAGGACAGATCATGGTCGCGTCCTACGCGGTGGTCGGCGAGGCCTTCCGTGCGAGCACGCCCCAGCTCTGGTCTCCGACCATCGCCGAGGGCTGGGGGCCCTTGAATGCCGGGTACGATCTGCATCCGGACGGCAAACGGGTGGCGGCGGCCGCAGCCCAGGTGCAGGCCGACGCCGTGCAGGACAAGGTCGTGTTCGTCTTCAACTTCGCCGACTACCTGCGCACGATCGCGCCGGGGAACAAGTGACGCGGGCCCTACGCTCCCCGATGCATAATGAGGGCATGAAGGTCGTTGGAAGCCGCCACAGCGAATCGCCGCCGATGGCCGACCAGAGTGCGCTGGCGCGGACCGCCCGGCTGCTGCGCGGCACGGCGCGACTGGCGCCTCGCGGGGTCTACCGGTTTTCGAGCTTCGACGAGGCCGACGCGTGGATGACCAAGATGCTGCTGCGTACGCACGAGCACCAGAACCGGAAGACCTCGTCCGCCTCTGCCGCGCCCTGAACGCCGCCGGGGCGCGCTACGTGCTGATCGGGGGGTTTGCCGTCCTCGCCCACGGCGCGAGCCGATTCACCAAGGACATCGACTTCCTCGTCGACGACGCGCCCGAGAACGTAGCGCTGGTGAAGCAGGGCCTGGCCATCCTGGCCGATAACGCTGCCGCCGATGTGGATGATCACGATCTCCGGGACCACATCGTGGTCCGGGTGATCGACGAGATCATCGTCGACTTGATGGGACGGGCCTGCGGCTTATCGTACGCCGATGTCGCCACGGACATGGAGTGGCACGACATGGCCGGCGTCCAGGTGCCGGTGGCCAGCCCCGCGGCACTGGTCCGAACCAAGGACACCTACCGGCCGCAGGATGCGATCGACCGCTCGTTCCTGCAGCAACTCCTCGACCAGCGTCGTCGCCCGTAGCCAACGTCCGCGGCGTCCCGGACAAGGTCGTGTTCGTCTTCAACTTCGCCGACTACCTGCCCGCGAGGCCTGCATGGCCACGGCCGAGGACACGATCGTCACCAAGCTGCTGTGGGCCGCCGCCCTTATAATCACACCACACACACGTGTCCCTGACTCCCGGCACCCGCCTCGGCGTTTACCATATCACCGCGCCGCTCGGCGAAGGCGGGATGGGCCAGGTGTGGCGCGCGCGCGACACAAAGCTCGACCGCGACGTCGCCATCAAGGTGCTGCCCGCGGCGTTCGCGCATGACGCGGACCGCCTGGCGCGCTTCACGCGGGAAGCCAAGACGCTCGCCGCGCTGAACCATCCCCACATCGCCGCGATCTACGGCCTCGAAGAAAGCAGTGGCATCACCGCGCTCGTGATGGAACTCGTCGAGGGCGACGACCTGTCGCAGCGCATCGCCCGCCTTCGCGCTGCTGGCGCTTCGGCGCGGCAGGCCGGAATGCCGCTCGACGAGGCCCTGCCCATCGCGAAGCAGATTGCCGAGGCGCTCGAGGCCGCGCATGAGCAGGGGATCATCCACCGCGATCTGAAGCCCGCCAACATCAAGGTGCGGAGTGACGGCACGGTGAAGGTGTTGGACTTCGGCCTCGCCAAAGCGCTCGACCCCGCCGCCGCGTCGAGCCCCGAGGCGATGAACTCGCCGACCATCACGTCGCCCGCCCACCTTCGCCAAGGCTACGGCGCGGCAGGCACTGAGGCGGGGATGATTCTCGGCACCGCGGCCTACATGGCGCCCGAGCAGGCGCGTGGGACCGCCGTGGACAAGCGTGCCGACGTGTGGGCGTTCGGCGCGGTGCTCTACGAGATGCTGACCGGGCAGCGACTGTTTGTGGGTGCGACGGTGTCGGACACGATCGCCGCCGTGCTGACGCGCGAGCCGGACTGGACGACCCTGCCGACTGGCACGCCGCCGTCCATTCGCAAGCTGCTACGCAGGTGCCTGGAGAAAGATCGCAAGCGCCGGCTCACGGATGCTGGTGCTGCGCGGCTCGAGATCGACGACGCGCTGACGGCGTCTCCGACGGCGGAGGGAGCCTCCGCCTCGGGCGCCGCAGCGGCGACCGCATCGTCGCGCGGACACCTGCCTGCCCTGGATGGCTGCGGCAGCCGTCGCGGCGGCGCTCGTCGCGGCACTGTCGGTGCCGGCCCTGCGTTACATGAGTCAGACCGCGCCCCCAGAGATGCGCGTGGACATCGCGACGCCCGCCACCGACGCGCCGCTGCAGTTCGCCTTGTCGCCCGACGGTCGCTCCCTCGTCTTCGTTGCGTCGGGCGGTGGGTTGCCGCGGTTGTGGCAGCGTCCGCTCGACCAGACCGAGGCGCGACCGCTGGCGGGCACGGAGGGCGCGACGGCTCCGTTCTGGTCGCCCGACAGTCGCTCGATCGGATTCTTTGCTGCCAGCAAACTCCTTCGACTCGACGTCGCGGGCGGTCCGCCCCAGGTGCTGGCCACCACGCCAGGGACCAACTTCGGCGCCAGTTGGAGCGCGGACGGCACGATCCTATTGGCGCGGCAGTTAGGCGGACCCTTGTGGCGCGTCGCAGCCACCGGGGGCGAGCCGGTGGCGGTGACGCAGCTCGATCCGCCACTCCAAAGCGGCCATCGCGCCCCGCAGTTCCTTCCCGACGGCCGCCACTTTCTGTTCTACGCAGCGGGCACGCCCGAGGCGGCGGGGATCTACCTGGGGTCGCTCGATGGCGGCGCGCCGACTCGATTGACGGCTGCGGACTCGGGGGGCGCGTTCCTCCCGCCGGATCGCGTGGTCTTCGTGCGCCAGGGGACGCTCGTGGCGCGCCGGCTGGACCTCGCCGGCGGGGTGCTGACGGGCGATGCCGTTCCGCTGGCCGATCGCGTCGATGTGGATTCCAGTTCCCGCGGGGGGTTCGCCGTGTCAGGAGCGGGCCAGATCGCCTATCGGACCGGCGGCGGCGGGTCGCGACACCTAATCTGGTTCGACCGGACGGGCAAGGCCCTGGGCGTGGCCGGTGAGCCAGACGCGAATACCCTGCAGCATGCCGAGCTGTCGCCCGACGGCCGGCGCGTGGCGATGAGGCGTTCTGTGCAGGGCAACGACGACATCTGGCTGCTGGATCTCGTCCGCGGCGGGATGACCCGCCTGACCTTCGACGCGGCCAGCGACATCAATCCCGTCTGGTCGCCGGACGGGATGCGGATCGCGTTCAGTTCGAACCGAACGGGCGTCTTCGATCTGTACCTGAAGCCGTCGAACGGGTCAGCGACGGAGGAACGGCTGGTGGCTTCGCGCAACAGCCAGCGTGCGCAGGATTGGTCGAGGGACGGCCGGTGGCAGCTGCACTACGAGGTTCACCCGACGACCGGCCGCGATCTGTGGGCGCTGGACATGGCCAGCCCCGACCGCCCCTCGACAAGCTCGGGGCGCCCTGAGCCTGTCGAAGGGCGC
>JANORI010000825.1:0-8157 GCA_031415235.1 Acidobacteriota bacterium
GGTGACCGAGTCGGTCAGGCCGCCGACCTTGAGCGTGAACGGCACGTTGGTGGTCTTCTCGGTCTCGACCAGGTTGTCGGTCAGGCGCAGCGGCGCGAAGCCGGCCAGCGTCGCCTCCACCGTGTAGTTGCCGATCGAGAGTGCGGCAAATACGTAGCGCCCAAGCTCGTCGGTCACCGTTGACCGGGCGACCCCACGCTCCTGGCTGGTGATCGTGACAGTGACACCCGGAAGGACCGCTCCGCTGGCGTCGACGACGACGCCAGACACCGTTCCGGTCTGGGCGGGCTGAGCGACGGCGGGCGGCACGAAGGACACGGCCAAGCACGCTGCGAAGCAGAGGGAAGACAGTCGGGACATGCTCAGATCCTCGTGATTAAGACAGCGCTGCCCGGTTCGGAGGCACAAGGGCCGCGCCAAAGTTGAGCGACAACGTAGAGGATATCGGCACCGGCCTCCAACCACTGCAGTAGGCATCCATGGAGAGCGGACCAATGGATGAGCTGGCTGCGGGTCTGCGGATCGAAGTCACGGCCCTGACGTTACAGGCTGCGGCCACGTCCCGTCCAGCGCACGCGTGCGAAGTTCCGGACACGGCGTGCCGACACCTCGAGGCCCTCGGCTGCCAGCAGGGCGCGTTTGAGTGCGAGGTGGCTGTAGCCGCCGAGCATGCCACCCGCGGCGATCACGCGGTGGTAGGGAATGCCCGCCCGGTTCGCTCGCGCCATCACGTTGCCGACGGCCCTGGCAGCACCAGGCCGGCCCGCAAGCCGCGCGACATCGCCGTAGGTGGCCACGCGTCCCGGCGGAATGCGGGATACGGCGGCCAGCACCCGCCGGGCGAAGAGGTCACCGGCCGATGACGAGCTTGAGGCGCAGGGCCGTGCTGCCAAGGTTGGTCTCGTCGAAGGCCTTCGACGCGCCGCCCGTTCCGAGCGCGTCGGCAATCGAGGTCCACACGACTTCGCCCGTGACGCCAACCCATCGCGACACGCGCACTTCTGCGCCGCCGATCAGGTGGTAGCCATTGAACGACTCGTCCACGTTCTCGCCCGCATCGGCGAAATCGGACGTCTCTTCGTACTTCAGGCGCGTGTAGCCGGCGCCGAGGTGGGGAATGATGCGACCGAAGCGCGTGTCGAAGCGCCACCCGGCGGCGATCTCGAGCGGCGTCATCGTGACCTTCGTGGGAATGCCGAGCGGGAACGCCTGGCCGCCTGAGGTCACGAACACGCGCTCGCCGGACTTCGAGAACTTACGGGCGCCGATTTCCAGATAGCCCGGTCCCTGGGTCAGGTTGAGGCCGCCGCCGAAGTCCTGGCCGGTGCCGCTGCCCAGCACGGCCTCGAAGGTACTCGAGGCCGCGAACCAGTTCGTGCCGACGCTACCGAAGGGCCGAAACTGCAAGCGGTTCGCATGCGGTGCCGGGCGAGGACGTGCGCTTGCGGGGGCCCGCCGGCGCTGCTCGGCCGGGAGTGACGACACGGCCTCCGAGATCGGCCGGGCCGGGGCAGCGGTGCGTGTCTGCGCCGAGACCACGGCCGGAGCGGTCGCGCTGGCGCAGACGAGGGCGGCCAGGAACCATGTGCGCATCATCAGTGCCTCAGCGTGCCAGGCCGAGACCACGAAGCGTGGCCCTGGGGTTGATGAGACCGGCGCCGTGTTCGTCGTCGCGGCCGGTCGGGCCGCGGTCGGTGGCAAACTGCTTCATGGCCGCCTCGATGGCCGCGGGGCTCGTCAGACCCTGCTGACGCAACAGCGCGGCGAAGCCGGCGACGTGCGGCGTGGCCATCGACGTGCCCTGCAGGAAGTAATACTGGAACACGTCGAAGCGGGGCGCGCGAAAGAGCGCCGGTGCCAGTGTGAAGGTGATGGCGAGGTCCTGGTCGACCATCTGCTGCAGAACTCCGCCCTCCCGCAGGCTGCCCGACGAGCGGGAGTCGCCGCCGGGCGCCGACAGTTCCACGAAGCTGCCGGTGGTCGAATAGAACGCGCGGTTCAATCCGCGGCCGACGGCGCCGACTGCCACGGCGCCATCGATGCGCGTGGCGAACTCCGCCGTGCGATTTGGCCGGTTCTGACCGCTGCCATCGTTGCCCGCCGCGATGGCGACAAACACACCCTTCGACACAGCGTAGCGCACCGCGTCTTCGACCACCGGGGCGGGTCCACCGGCCTCGCGCCCAATGCTCATGTTGATCACGTGGGCGCCGTTGTCGGCGGCATAGCGAATGCCTTGGGCGACCGTGTCGTCGGTGCCGCCGTTGGGGCTGTCGAAGATGTCGTCCCACGTCTCGGCGATGACCTTCACGGGCATCAGCCGCACATTGAACGCCATGCCGGCCACACCGATGCCGTTGTTGGTGGCCTGGCCGATCGTGCCCGCCACGTGGGTGCCGTGACCATCGAGGTCGAGCGGCAGATCGTCGTTCCAGATGAAGTCGCGCGGCGCCACGAAACGCGCGGCGTCACCGAGGTCTGGGGCTGCCGCAAAGGGCAGGTCGACCAGGCCAAGCGCCGGGTAGATCGGTCCGTTCTGCTCGAGGCGGAAGGCCGTGGCGCGGTAGCGCACGATCGCGTTCCTGAACGCCACACCGCTGTCGAGCACCGCCACCGTCACGCTGCTGGTAGCGCCGGGGTTGATGTCCCACGCGCGCTCCATGTCGATGGCGGGGAAGTTCCACTGGAGCGAATAGAACTGGTCGTTGGGCCGGAACATGACATGGTTGCGGTAGCGCGCCTGGGCGTACTCGACGTCGGCGCGAGTTGACAGCTCTCGGGCGACCGCCTCCGGATCGGCATCCGCCGGGATGGTCATGATCTCGAAGTCCGCCCATGCCGGACGCTTCAATTCGCGGCCGCCGACCGCGCGGACCGAGCCCGCGTGAGAGGCCTGAGCGTCGCGAAACTTCACGACGACGGCGCCGCGCTCGTAGAGTTCCCGTGGCGCGCCGGACTCGGTGGAGAAGTGCGCGCCACGGTTGGTCCGGTCCACCGGGTCGAGCCCCGGGTCGTTGAGGGCGAGGCCACGGTCGATGCCGGGCAGGGCGACGTCGCTCAGGAGCCGCCGCCCCGCATCGTCGACCGAGACCTGGCGGCCCGCCGGGCTGCTGACTGCGAAGGCCAGGGCGCCGACCGCCGCGAGACCTGCGATCGTCACCCGGCGACGAAACAGTTGGGTCATTGGTCGAGTCCTCGAGTGCAAAGGGGCACGCGCTCCGATTCTACCGCGATGGCCGGGGAGGGCGCGCGCTGGCCGTCAGCGGCCTGCCCTCGACACCTGTGAAGGGGAGGTCGACCGTGGCCGCCAGCGTGGGAGCCGCGTCTGCCGGGCTCGCCGGCGCCTGGTAGCGACCGGGTGTAAAGGCCGTCCCGAGGAATACGAGCGGCACATGCCGATCGTAGGGATGCGGAGACCCGTGAGTGGTGGCATCGCCGCCGGCCGCGTCGTTGCCTGGCACCAGGATCCAGTTGGGCGCCGGCACGATCGTGATGTCGCCGCTCCGGCCCGGCACATGGCTCGCGCGCACGGCCGCCAGGAGCGGGGCCGGTATGCTCGTGGCCTTGGCCAGTTCCGGCGTCCACACCGCCGCGGCAATGCCCGGCATGGCGCGCAGCGCATCGAGTGCCGGCGCGACCCGCGCCGCGGTCATCTGCGACCGTGCGGCGTCGGTGAAATAGACCTCGGTGTACTCGGCGCGTGCGACGTGCGGTGCTGCGCCAAGTGCGCTCAAGGCGCTGTCGATTGTCGCGCGAACCCTGCCAAGCGGCACCCGTCCCGCCGACTGCCCGGCCGCCGCGGCGGCTTCGGGGACCGTGGCCACGCCGTGATCCGCCGAGAGCACCAGCGCGTACCGGGCGCGGCCAACCTTCGTGTCGAGCGCCGTCAACACCGCGCCGAGCGTGGCGTCGAGCCGCGCCAGCGTGTCTTGCACCTCGTGGCTGTCTGGACCGAAGTCGTGACCCACCAGGTCGGTGGCCGAGAAGCTCACGCCCAGGAAGTCGACGACGCCGCGTTGGCCCAGGTGGAAGCCGTCGATGGCCGCAACGGCCATGGCCCCCAGCCGGTCGTCCGAATACGGACTTGCCTCCCAGAGTTCATGGAAGTCGGCAGTGCTGGCGCCCGGGGGCGCCAGCGGATGCGGGAAGCGCGTCGTCCAACCAAACTGCGGCCGTTCTCCGCGGCCGTCGTCCATGCCCAGGTACGACGAGACCTCCCGCGAGCGCTCCCACACCGCCCGGCGATCGGCGTCGATGGGATGACGGTCCACGCTGCGGCCAATACTCGGCAGAGGCGCCGCGGTATAGGCCGTCGATGAATGCCACGCGCCACGGCCCGCCCAGGTCACCGCGGTCGCGCCGCGGCCCGCCATCATGATCGCGGAACGCGGCTTGACCGACATGGAGACGCTGCGGGACTCGGGCCACCGCGCGCGCAGGCGCTCGGCAAGCGTCGGCACGCGCAGCTGCTCTGGGCTGTGTCCTTCGCGGTCGCGGGTGCCGCCGTAGGCGATGGCGCGCACCGACCGGTCAGCCGTGCAGGACCGCGTCTGGCCTTCGTCGCGCCGGTACCACTGATTCAGGATGATGCCGTGCGTCCTGGGCCATGCGCCGGTACCCAGTGTCGCGTGGCCGACACATGTCACCGTATTCAGATAGGGATAGAACGTCTGCTCGTAGCTGGCGCCCTCGTCGATGAGCCGCCGGAGGCCGCCGGTCCAGTGGGCGCGGTACCGCGTCAGGTACTCGGCACGCATCTGGTCGACGACGACCAGCACGAGCAACGTCGGCCCGCCTGGTGCCGCCGGCTGGCGAGCGCCAACCGGCCACCACGCGGCCAGCACCAGCACTGCCACGACCGCGCGCCAGCCGCGCGCATCCATGGGTCGCACCATCATCACCGCCCGATCGGGACTACAGGAATGTGAGCGGGTCGATGCCGAAGTCCTTCGGATCGACTGGCGCGGAGATGGCCTTGGGGCCAACGCCGTCGGCGTCGACATCCCAGAGGTTGACGTCGAACGGCCGTGGCAGGCGATTGCCGGCCGGATCGATGATGACCCGCACGCGCGGGCGCCTCGGGTCGGGCGCGAAGGTGCGAATCACCACGCCGACATGACCGGTGTCGAGCCGCACCATGTTGCCGGGCGGATAGAGCCCCATCAGCTGGGAGAACCGGCGGACCAGGTGCTGTTCGAAATGCAGTCCGTCGCTTTTCTGCAGCACCGCGAGGATCCGGTCGGTGGGGTAGGCCCCCTGGTACGCGCGCTGTGACCGCATCGCATCGTAGACGTCCGAGATGCTGCAGAGCATCGTGCCGAGGTTGAGCGATGCGCGCTTGACGCCCATCGGGTAACCCGTGCCGTCGAGCCGCAGGTGGTGCTCGAACGCCACGACGGGCGCCAGCGCCGGAATCTCCGGTGTGCGGCGCAGGATCTCGGCGCCGTCCACGACGTGCATGCGCATGATCGCGAACTCGGCGTCGGTCAGCTTGTCGGGTTTGTTGAGAATCTCGAGCGGCGTGCGCACCTTGCCGATATCGTGCATCAGCGCGGCCAGCCCGAACTCGCGTAGCAGCGCGCCGTCGATGCCGAGGCTGCGGGCCTGCGCCATCACGAGAATCGACACGTTGACCATATGGGTGAACGTGTAGTTGTCGTAGTCCTTGAGCGCAGTCAGGGCCATGAGCGCCGTGCGGTTCTGCGCGACGGCCTGGGCCAGCGAGTCGACGAGTGCCTTGGCCTGGTGCGGGTCCGGCATCCCTTCGCGCTGCGTCATCTCCCACAGCGCACCGGCGATCGACACGCCGTCGGTGTAGAGGCGGCGAATTGTGGCCACGTCGGCCGCCGACGCCTCGACGCGCTCGTCGAGGCTGAGTCGGCCCACTCGAACGCGGGTCAGGTCGCCGAGCACGGCCAGCGGATCGGGGATCTGACCGGCCTGCACCGCGCCGGCCCGTTCCGGGTGCGCCAGGGTCTCGACCAGCACGGCCAGTTCTTCGGGGGACACGCCCCGGTCGAACGTGATGCGTTCCACGCCTATCTGCCGCACGCGCCGCAGCAGCTCGCCGAACGCCTCACCGGCCTGTACGAGCGGGATTTCACCGACGACGATCTCGTTCTCGATGAAGCCCACCGCGATGCTGGGGTCTTCGGCCAGCATCTGCGCCGCCGATTCAGCCAGCGCCTTCAGGGCGCGGCCAGCCAACGGATGGGTCGGGGCGTACAGCTGATTGGCGCGCACTGCGGCTGTCAGCCGCCGTACGAACTCATCGGCCTGCCTGAGTTGCCGGGCCGCGTCGCTCACGAATCACTCCTCTCGGGGGTAGGGGCGGATTCCGACAGGGACTCGTCATCGAGTTGGTCGGTGGTCGGTTCGACAGCGGTAGAGGCGGGGCCCGCCGTCGGCGCTCCGACGAGCGCAGCGCGGGCGGCCATCTGCGTGCCGCGAGGGCCGGACGCGGCGAGTGCCTGCAGCACGCCGAGCGCCGCGGGCGATCCGATCGAACGCAGTGCCCGCGTGGCGGCCGCGCGCAGCCGGCGCGTGCGAAACGGCGCCCACCATTCGCCGCGGGTCGCCGCGTCTTTCAGCGACTCGAGTGCGACGTCGGACGAGACGCGCAACGCACCCAGCAAGTCCACGCAGGTGAGATAGACCTTCTCGGACGCGCCGCGGTACTGTCCCTGGCGAATGATGAACGCAAAGAGCGGCGCCGCGCGTTCATCGCGAAGCGTGGCGAGCGAGTGCGTGATCGTGTCGCGCGTGCGCGGCGTGCCCGAGGTGAGGGCGTCCCGCAGTGCGGCAAACGCCAAGTCCGAGCCCATCTGCACAATCGCCCGGAGGGCGTCGCGTTGCACTTGCGGTTCCTCGTCGTCGAGCAGCTTCATGAGCAGGGGCAGCGTATCGGCGCCGCCGACTGCGCGCACCAGCTCCACGGCGGTGCGCCGCACGACTGGATTCGGCGACGTGCACAACTCGGCCACCCGTGCGCGTGCGGCCGACCCGAACGACATCAGCACCTCGCGCAGGCGCCGGATGGTGCGCGCGCCCTCTTCGATCAGAATCGCATCGACGAGCCGGCCGACCACGTTCTTGCCAAGCGACAGGCAAAACCGAGTGGCCCGCGGCAGTTCGCCTTCTTCGGCCTGGCGGATGAACAACAGCACGTGCGTCATGACGTCGCCGGCCGCTAACTGGGTCAGGCCGCCCTGGGCCACGTGCGCGAACGCGGACGCAGGGTCGCGGGACACATGGCGCACGGTGTCGAGCAGGTCTTGCGCCGGCGCCAGGTCGCCGACGAGCACCAACTGCTCGATGCGGGCAATCGCGAGCGCGTGCACCTTCTGCCACTCGTCGCGCCTGGTCTCGACGATGAGCAGGTCGCCGAGCACCATCTGGTCCAGCCGCCGCACCTGCTCGTCGGACACCGAGGCCACCCAGGCCGCGACGCGTTCGGGTGGGTCGTCGCCAATGCGGTCCATTTCGACCGCGATGGTGCGGGCCCTCGACAGGTCGGCCGCGTAGTCCTGCGAGATGTACATCTCGTCGGTGTACGACGAGAGCATCTCGGACGCCTGCCGCCACAGTTCGTCGAACCGCGGCTCCTTGCCGAGCGGCCCCTGCGAGGCCACCGCGGAGGCCATGTCGAGCACCCGGTCACGCTGAGCCTCATCGGGCACGAGCGCGTGGAAGGCCTGCGCGAGACGGGCCGTCGCGTGGCGGTCGCGGGCGACGGCCGCGGCCACGAACTTCGAGATGATGTCCTCGTCAAGGCGCGCCACGAGTTCGCCGGCCAGGTCGATGCCCTCGGGTTGACCGTCGGGGCCGGCCGCCTGCGGCTCGTTGAGCAGGGAGGTAAGCACCTCGGGGGACATCCTCGGCACGCTGCCGGCGAGGTTACGCAGCACCCTGTCGAGCAGGCTCGGATCGGAGGCCGACACATACGACGCCAGCGCCTGGAGCAGCTTCGAGAGCTGGGCTTGCTGCTTGCTCAGCCACCCGTTCTCACCGGCCGCACGCTCGACGATGTTGTCCATGAAGGCCGCCATGCGCGCCGGCTCGGTGGCGATCTCGAGCAAGGCGTCGAGCATCGTGTCGTCGATGTCGGTCTGCTCGCCCTGCAGGTACGCAGTGAGGATGTCCTCCCAGTCGGAGCTG
>JANORI010000826.1:0-6532 GCA_031415235.1 Acidobacteriota bacterium
CCTGGCGCCAGCGGCACCAGGTCGTCGCCCTCGCTGGCGCGTTGATACAACACGCCCTCGGGGTGGGCCACGAGCACGGCCCGATGGCCGCGCGCGCGCATCCCCATGACCGTCAGAAGGACTTGCTGCTGCCCGCCGCGCCAGGAGCGGGCGGTGTCGAGGTGGAGTGCGAACACTGTTCCCAGAGCTTGGCGAACTTCACGGCGACGTACGCGGCGTTCATCAGCGAGATGACAAGGCCGGGCACGCCGTCGCGGAAGCCGCCACGCAGGATGTAGTTACGAAGGAAGGCGGCCGGCGGGTGCACGGCCAGGTCGAGCCAGCCGGCCGTGCGACCAGATTCCCGCATCTCGGCCGCCGCGAGCGTGGAATAGCGGTCCATGGTCTGGACATGATGCGCGAGGTCGCGGTACGCCAGATGCTGCAGTTCACTCCCAAGATCCACGACGGGGCCATCGACTTTGACCGACTCGTGCACGTGCTTGCCCGTCCACCGGCCGCGGCGCCGGTCGTACAGCCGTAGCTGGTAATCGGGATACCAGTCGGTCGTGCGAATCCACCGGCCCAGGTGGAACGTGACGCGCGGCAGGCGATAGCCGGCGGCCGGGGGGTCGTGCTGCATCAGCTCGCGGATGTCGCGCGCCAGTTCGGGCGACACGCGCTCGTCAGCGTCGATCGAGAGAATCCAATCGTGAGTGGCTTCGGCCGCGGCGCGGTTCTTCTGAGCCACGTAGCCGGGCCACGGGCGCACGATCACTCGGCTGGTGTAGCGCTGCGCGATGTCCACCGTGGCGTCGGTGCTCTCCGAGTCGACGACGATGATTTCGTCGGCCCAGGCGACCGAGTCGAGCGCGGCCGCCAGGTTAGCGGCCTCGTCGCGGGTAATGACCGTGACCGACAACTTCGGCACGGCGTGGATCTTACGCCAGCGGCGGTTCGTCGCGCACGCTAGCGCCGCTGCTGCTGTCCGCCCGCAGTGTTGGCTGCGCCCGCGCCTGCCGCCTGGCCGGCACCCGCGCCGGCGGTGGACACCACGCTGACCCCGACGCCGCCTGACAGAGGCGCGATCTGCGACGTCTCGTAGTTGACGACCGACTTCAGGTAGTCGATGAGCGCCTGCAGCTCGTTATTGCGGGCCTGGTTCAGGTCGCGCTGCGCCTGCAGTACGAAGAAGTTGGTGGTCATGCCGGCCTGGAACTTCTTTTCCTCGGCCTCCAGGCGCTTGTCGGCCAGCGCGCGCGACGCCCGCGTCGCGTCGACGCGCTTGGCGTTGGTGGTCACGGTGCGGGCGCTCTCGCGCACTTCCGTGGCGACGCGGATCTTCGACGAGTTGAGCTGCTTGAGCGACTGCTGATTCTGCAGCTTGGCGCGCGCCAGATTGACGTCCGCACTCGACGTGCCGAGGGGGTACGACAGCTGGACCGCGAAGGTCCAGCTGGGAAAGCTGTTCTGGAGCAGATCGCCCAGCACGTCCGAATAGCGGCGCGTCGCAGACCCAATGACGGGCCCTGGGAACCCTGGACCACGGATGGCCTGCGTACCACCGATGCCCGTGCCGCCGTAGTCGACCGACGCGTTCAGGTCTGGCAGGATCTGGTTCTTCAGCAAGCGGATCGAGATGTCGTTAGCCTCGATCGTCTTCTCTGCCTGCACGAGGTCGGTGCGCGCGTCGAGGGCGGCCTGCACGGCGGCCTGCAGGTCGACGGCCACCGGGGTGAAGGTCGCGACGTCGGTGGGAGTGAGGCGGGCGTTCAAGTTGTCGTTGAAACTCTCGCCGTAGATGAGCGCGCGCAGCTGGTCTTCGGTGCGCGCGATCGCCGCTTCCGCCACGATGACCGCTTCCTCACGGGTGGCCACCTCCGCCTCGGCCTGCACGATGTCAATGGGAGCCATCGTACCAATCTCGACCCGGGCGCGGTTTTCCTTGAGCGATCGTTCCGCCAGTTCGAGCGACTGGCGCTGCACGTTGAGGCTGTTGATCGCAAACACCAGATCCCAGTAGGCGTTCTTCACCGCCCGCGTCGTGCTGGCGACCGCTTCGCGCACCTGCACGTCGGAGATCTCGCGGTTCTTGCGCGACACCTGCAGCTGCTGGCGGTTGGCGTCGATCCCGAAGTTGCGCATCAGCGGCTGCGTGAAGTTGAGCGTAAAGGTGGAGCCGGTCTGCGGCGTGAAGTTCGCAAAGACGTTGTTGGTCGTGGCGCGCGAGTTGTCCCAGCCCACGCGGTAGCTGGCGCCGCGCCACGGGAGCGCCGATGACAGCCCGAAGTTGAGCGCCGTCGAATTGTCTTCGAGCTTGTTCAGGTCGCCTGCAAACAAGTTGTTGATGGGAGAGTCGCGGTTGATGCCCTGGAAGAGGCTCGTGATGCTGGGGGCCCAGGCCGAACGGGCCTGTGACACGCCGAGATCCTGCAGCTGCGGGGTGAGACGCACCACGTCGAGGTCGGCGTTCTGCTCGAGCGCAAGCTGGACAGCGTCAGTGATGCTGAGACGCTGCTCCACCGCCGGCGGCGCAGGGGGTGTCTGCGCGTGAACAGTCGCTGCGCCGAAAACGGACAGGCCGAACAGGGCCCCAACCAGTGCCGTGCCTACCGCCGAACGTCGATTCCCGAGCATGTGCTGCGTCTCCCGATGATTGCGCCGGTGTGAGCGGCCATAGCGCCCTGCACCCGTTGAGCAAGAACGCTGCCGGACCTCCGCCGCTGGCGATCCGGCCGACCCGCGCCACAAGGATAGACGTCTTGGGCCCGGGAAGGGTTCTGCCACTCCAGCCCGCTATACTACCGCTCGATGAACGACACCGACGTTTTGCGTCTGTTCCGCGACTCCGGGGCGCTGCTCGACGGCCACTTCCGACTGTCGTCCGGACTGCACAGTCCCGGGTACCTCCAGTGCGCCCTCGTGCTGCAGCATCCCGTACGTGCCGAAGCCCTCGGGGCCGGTCTTGCCGAGGCCACGCGGGGCTGGGGCGCCACCGTGGTGCTGTCGCCGGCCATCGGGGGCATTGTGATCGGGCAGGAGGTGGGGAGGGCCCTCGGAGTGCGGGCGATCTTCGCCGAGCGCACCGACGGCACTTTGTCGCTGCGGCGCGGCTTCCGCCTGTCGCCCGGCGACCGGGTACTCATCGTGGAAGACGTCCTCACGACCGGAAAGTCCACGCGCGAGACCATCGCCGTGGCCGTGGCCGCCGGGGCGACCGTTGTGGGTGCGGCTTCGATCGTGGACCGCAGCGGCGGCAATCACGGACTCGACGTGCCGTTTGCCGGGCTCTGCCCGATGGTGGTGCCGGCCTACCAGCCGGAGTCGTGTCCGCTCTGCGCCTCGGGGCAGCCGGTCACGAAGCCCGGTTCGCGGGCGTGAGCGACCAGGCCCCCTGAGCCCGGCCGTGAGCGTTCGCGTCCGCACGTTGCGTCTCACCGTCGCCTATGACGGCGCCGGCTTTGCCGGATGGCAGCGTCAGCACGCCCAACGGACGGTGCAGGGCGACCTGGAGCAGGTGCTGAGCGCCATCGAAGGCGCGCCCGTGCACGTGGCGGGGGCGGGCCGCACCGACGCGGGCGTGCACGCGGCCGCGATGGTGGCCAGCATCCAGCTCACCGCCGAGATCTCGCCGGAACGCCTGGTGCGCGCGTGCAACGCCACGCTGTTGCCTGATGTGCGCGTGCTGGCGGCCGAGGAGGTCGCCGGCCGCTTCCATGCCCGGCTGCAGGCGCGCGGCAAGACCTACCGGTACTACATCTGGAACGCCCCCTCCGGGCAGCCGGCGCTGCGCCGCATGTCGTGGCACGTGCCTCAGCGGCTGTCGCTGGCCACCATGCAGGACGTCGCCCGGGCTTTCGTGGGCGAGCATGACTTTGCCGCCTTCCAGGCGCAGGGCAGCGACGTGCAGACCACCGCGCGGCGGATGTGGACCTCGACGGTGGAACCGGACGACGCGGTGCCCGGTTGGTGCGCACCGCCCGAGGGCCGCGGGCGTCTTCTGTGTTTCGAGGTGTCGGGCGAGGGCTTCCTGCGCCACATGGTGCGCGTGATGGCCGGCACGCTCGTGTGGGCCGGCAAGGGCCGGTTCACGCCGTCCCAGGTGAGCCGGGCACTCGCCGGGGGCGGGCGCGACGCCGCCGGACCCACGGCGCCGCCTCACGGATTGCATTTGTGGCGGGTCCACTACCCACCCGAGGGTCCAGCACCGCTATCCTCCTCCTCGTAACCTGCTGTAAGATTAACCTTTGTCTCACTTGACCGACGTCATGGGACTCGACCAGCTAACGGCATGGATTCCTCCCGGTGGTGCCGAGGAGGCGCTTCTGCGGCAGGTGATCCCGGAACGGATCCCGCGCCACGTCGCCATCATCATGGACGGCAACGGGCGTTGGGCCGCGCAGCGCCATCTGCCGAGGGTGGAAGGGCATCGCGCCGGCATCGACGCGGTACGTGACACCGTGGAGACGTCGGCGCGCCTTGGTCTCGAGGTGCTCACGCTGTATGCGTTTTCGGTCGAGAACTGGAAGCGTCCGCCGACCGAAGTGAGCGTGCTCATGGGGTTGCTGCGCCGCTACCTGCGGCTCGAGCTCGACACGCTGCTCGAGAACAACATCCGGTTCCACGCCATCGGCCGTCCCCAGGAACTGCCGGGACAGGTCTACGACGAGCTGCTGCAGGCCGAGGCCCGCACGAGCCGCAACACCGGCATGCAGTTCAATATTGCGCTCAACTACGGCGGCCGCGCCGAGATCGTCGATGCGGCCAGGCGCGCCATCGAAGCGGGCGTCTCGCCCCCGTCGCTCGACGAGGCGCGCTTCTCGGAGTTCCTCTATACCGCCGGCCAACCCGATCCCGACCTGCTCATTCGCACCAGCGGCGAGATGCGTGTGAGCAACTTCTTGCTGTGGCAGATTGCGTACGCGGAAATCTGGGTGACCGACACGCTGTGGCCTGACTTCCGCTGCCAGCATCTGCTCGACGCCGTCGTGGCCTATCAAAAGCGCGACCGACGCTACGGCGGAATCGCGTCGGCGCCGGTGGCAGCCGGCGTGAAGTAGGCGCCGGCGCACGATGACCCGAGTCCTGAGTGGCCTAGCCCTGGGGGCCGCGGCCTTTGCCCTGGTGTGGTTCCTGCCGTCGCGTGCCCTGCTGGCCGTGACCATGGTCACGGCCGCGCTCGCGTTCTTCGAGTACGCACGCCTGGTGAAGGCCGTGGGGGCCGCCCTGCCCGTCGGTGTCAGCCTGGTGGCCACGCTGGCTGCGTGCGTCTTTGCCGCGCAGCCCCTGTCATTTGCCACCGTCGTCCTTCCCGCGGCAGGGATCACGCTGCTCGCCGTGGCCGTGTCGCTGATCGCCAGTGGCGCGTCCGGGGCCGCGCTCGTGCACGGCGCCGCGGCCGCGATGCTTGCGCCGCTCTACATCGGGCTGCCGCTCGGCGCGCTCGCTGCCATTCACGCCGTCGCCGGCCGGGAGGCCGTGGTCACGTTAGTGGTCACGGTGGCCGCCAGCGACTCGTTCCAGTACTACTCGGGGCGCACGTTCGGCCGCCGCCAGCTCGCCCCTACGCTCAGCCCGAAGAAGACCATCGAGGGCGCCCTCGGCGGTTTCCTGCTGGCGCCACTCACGCTCGTGGCGATCGCGCACTGGTGGCTGCCGCGGGTGTCGCCGCTGACCGCCTGGGTCGTCGGCCTGGGCATCGTGCTGGCCGGCATCGCCGGCGATCTCTTCGAGTCGACCCTGAAACGCGCGGCCGGCGTGAAGGACAGCGGCACGCTGATTCCAGGACACGGCGGGGTGCTCGATCGCATCGACGCGCTGCTCTTTGCCGCGCCCCTGTTCTACCTGCTCGTGTGGCTGGCATGATCCGAGTGGCCATCCTCGGCGCGACGGGCTCGATCGGCACGAGCGCGCTTGCCGTGGCCGACGCGCACCCGGACCGGGTGCGGGTGGTGGGCCTGTCGGCCGCGACCAATGTCGCCGCGATGGCCGCCGCGATGGCCCGGCACCGGCCCGTGGCCGTGTCGATGGCCACCGGCGACGCGCTGCAGCGTCTGAAGACTGCCGCCGGCGGCCTGCCGGGCGTGGCGGGCATCGGCGACGCGGGTCTGGTGGAGGTGGCGACCCACCCCGACGTGGACCTGGTGCTCTGCGCGTCGTCGGGCACGGCTGCGCTCGAAGCCGTGCTGGCGGCCATCGACGCGGGCAAGACCATCGCCCTTGCCAACAAGGAAGTGCTCGTGATGGCCGGCGGGCTCGTGATGGACCGCGCGCGCGCCACGGGCGTGGCCATTCTGCCGGTCGACAGCGAGCACAACGCCATTCACCAGTGCCTGCACGGCCATCGCGCCGCCGACGTGCGCCGCCTGATCCTGACGGCCTCCGGCGGGCCCTTCCGCGGCCGCACGCGCGCCAGCCTGGCCCAGGTGACGCCCGCCGAGGCGCTCCGCCATCCCACGTGGCAGATGGGTCCCAAGATCACCATCGACTCGGCCACGCTGATGAACAAGGGCCTCGAGGTCATCGAGGCGCACTGGCTTTTCGGAGTGAGTGC
>JANORI010000827.1:0-13391 GCA_031415235.1 Acidobacteriota bacterium
GCCAGATCTCGGATGTCTTCGCCGCCGCGGCCGAACAGGCCGGCGCCCGCGTGGTGCTGAACGCGGCCGTCCACGAAGTGACCACCGACGGCACTTGCGCCACCGGCGTGAAAGCGACCATTGACGGCGTGCCGCGGGAGCTGCCGGCCCGCCAGGTGCTCTCCACCATCCCGCTGCCGGTGCTCGCGCGCCTCGTCAGCGGCACGCACACCGCCGCGCCGGTCGAGGCGGCCGCGCGTCTTTGCTATCGCGCGATGGTGCTCATCTACGTGACGCTCGACGCCGAGCACTTCACGGAATTCGACGCTCACTACTTCCCCGAGGCGGACATCCGCATCAGCCGCATGTCGGAGCCGAAGCGGTACGGTCTGGTGGCGCGGCCAGGGCGCACCGTCCTTTGTGCCGAACTCCCCTGCGCCTTCCAGGGCGAAGAGTGGACGATGACCGATGCCCAGCTGCTCGAGCTCTTTCGGGCCGACATCACGCGCGCCGGATTGGGACCGCTCCCGCCAGTCGCCGCTGTGCGGGTCGAGCGGCTGCCCAACGCCTATCCGATGTACACCGAGGGCTACCGGCAGGCCTTCGACGCGCTGGACCAGTGGGCGGGCACGATCGAGGGTCTCGTCACGTTCGGGCGGCAGGGTCTATTCGTCCACGACAACACGCACCACACGATGGCGATGGCCTACGCGCTGGCGGACTGCCTGCAGCCGTCTGGTTCGCTCGACACGCACGCGTGGGCCCAGGCACGCCGAAGCTTCGAGTCGAATGTCGTCGAAGACTGATCCCTCGACGTGGCCGTGGACGCTGGCGGTCGGCGCCGTGCTGACGCTCGCGACGGTGCTGCGGCTGCCGGGACTCAACGCGCAGCTGTGGTTCGACGAAATCGCCACACTCGTCATCTCGATCCGTCAGCCGCTGTCGACCATCCTGACCGCGTTTCCCGGTGTGAACCAGCATCCGTTCTACAGCGTGTTGGCACACGGCGCCGTCGGCGCCTGGGGCGAGCTGCCGTGGACGGTGCGGCTGCCCGCCGTGGTTTTCGGCGTGACGGCGGTCTGGACGGTCTGGGACGCAGGGCGCACGATGCTCTCGCGCACGGAGGCGATCGCCGCGGCGGTGCTCGTCGCCACGTCGAGCCAACACGTCTGGTTCTCGCAGAATGCACGCGGATACACGATGCTGGCGTCGTTCACCCTGGTCACCACGGTGGCGCTGCTACGCATTGGCGCCACGGGCGAGCGTCGACACTATGTCGTCTATGCGGTGGCGGCCGTCGCCGGCGTCTACACCCATCTGACGATGGCCTTCGTGCTCGCCGCGCACGTGTTCACGGTAGCAGCCGGGTGGATGCTGGGCGCGCCGATGGCCCGACGGTTCGCTGCCGGCCGACTGGTGATGATGTGGGCCGTGGTCGTTGCGCTCATCGGCCTGGTCTACGCGCCCTACGTACCCGACCTGCTGCACACCTTCACTGAGAAGGCGCCTCCCAAGGCGGCCACGGTGGCCACGGCCGGGCGCGCGGCCGGCGATCTGCTTCGCGGCGTCACCGACGGCTTCGGCGTGGCGGGCCTGCTCACGGTGCTCGTGCTGGCCACCACCGGCGGGCTCGCGATGCTGTCGTCACAGCCATTCGTGGTGTGGTTGCTCGTGTCGCCGGCCATCGTCACGCTCGGCACGACGGCCTTGCTCGGACAGCCCCTCCGTCCACGCTTCCTCTTCAACCTCTCGGGCGCCGCCGCGCTGTTTGTGGCAGCCGGCGCCGCCGTCATCGCCCGAGCCATCGCGGCACGCGCGGCGTGGACCTCACCGGCCGCCCTGGCGGCGTGCCTCATCGCGTTGCTGCTGCCGCTGGCGCCGGGGGCCGCGACCGCCATCGCGCGCAACGCCGCCGTGCCCAAGCAGGACTTCGCCGGCGCCCTGGCGTGGCTCGACGAAGCTCAGGAACCCGGCCAGCGCATCGTCGGCGCCGGCACGATCTGTCTGGCGCTCGATGGCTACTTCAGGCGGCCGTGGCCATGCGTCACCACCATCGACGACTGGCAGCGCGAGACGGCCGGTGGCGGGCCGGTGCTCGGGGTGCACACGCTGATCGAGTTCTGGGACGACCCAGACCTGGTCGCGACGCTCGCGCGCGACTGCCGCGACGTGCGGCGCTTCCCAGGCACGCTCGGCGGTGGCGATGTGGTGGTGTGTCAGGCCGGCGCGACGTCTCGCTAGAACCGCGCCTTCATGTGCTGGAACGGCGCTTCCACGACCCGCCACATCACCGCCGCGAGCAGCACTGTCGTGGCCATCGCCGCCGCCGCGCGCGTGGCTGGATGCGCAGGCGCCAACGCGTCAAGGTGCGCGACGCGCAGCACCGATTCGAGCACGAGCGGCGCAAACGCGTGGACGAGATACACGCCGTAGCTGATGCGCCCGAGCGCGACCGTCCAGGGGTGCGCAAGCAGGCGTCCCACCGGTCCGGCAAAGCCCGCGACGGCGCGCCAGACCACCCAGGCGAAGACGACACCCTGCAGCAGCTGGCGCCACATCGCCCACGCTGGCGCCAGCGGGAGTTCGCCCGCATCGCTCATCGCCAAGGCCACCCAGGCCGTCGCCGCGACGGCGAGCACACCTCGCGCGGGCCAGCGGGCACTGGCTCGCGGCGGGACCGCGCCGCGCCGCCACGCGGCCCAGGCGACCAGCGCCCCCACGCCCAGGGAATCGGCGCTCCCCGCTGGCACAAGGGCCCAGAACGGCTCGGCCAGTCCGACCGAGGCCGCCGTGTGCCGCGACACCGGGCCCGAGAGCACGGCCATCGCCAAGACGGGCCCGAGCCAGGCGCGCGGGCTCCACACGATCAGCCATGGCCAGAGCAGGTAGAACTGCTCTTCCACGGCCAGCGACCAGAAGTGACTCACGTGTCCCATCCACCGCGCGTCACTGGCGATGCGCACGTTCGACAGGTAAGCCGCGTGCCACGCCCACGTCTCGCGCACGCGCGGCACGTCGGCCAGCCAGGCCAGGACCAGCACGAGGTAGAACGCAGGGAACAGACGCAACGCACGGCGTACGTAGAAGCGCCTGACGGCCTGGCCACGCCGCGGCGCGTCTCGCAGAGCCAGCAGGATCCGCGTGATGAGGAAGCCGCTCAGGACGAAGAACAGGTGCACGCCCGCGCCAAATGGGACGCCGAATTGCCATGCGGGCAGCCAGTGGGAATAGGCAACCGCGGCCACGGACATGGCCCGCAGTCCGTCGAGCTGCGGCGAGTAGCCAGCCGGGCGCGCAGGCGCGCCGTCAGTAGCCACGGGCGACGTCAACCTGCCACCGTAGCACCTCGCCGCGCTCCCACCGGCCCAGGTTGTCGATGAAGACGTCCACGCAGTCGTCCCAGTGGCCATGCCGGAAGCCCGAGATGTGGGGCGTGATGAGCAGATTGGGGGCGTCCCAGAGCGGCGAGTCCGCGGGCAACGGCTCCTGCGCGAACACATCGAGCGCGGCGCCCGAGAGTGCGCCCGACCGCAGGGCAGCCACGAGCGCGGCGGCATCGACAAGCGGACCGCGCGCCACGTTCACCAGCCATGCGCCCGGCTTCATGCTGCTGAGCCGGCGGGCGTCGATGAGCGCCTCGGTCTCGCCCGTGAGCGGCGCGGCCAGGACGAGTACATCGGCGACCGCGGCGAGGTCATCGAGACGGTCGGGCGCCCACACCGCGTCGACGCCGGCGGGCCCGCCACGGTCGACATGACGGCGCACGCCGATGACCCGCATACCAAGCGCCACCCCGAGCCGCGCCACTTCCCCGCCAATTGAGCCCAGACCGACCACGCCCAGGCACAAGCCCGCAAGCGGCAGTGGCAGGTTCGTGCCGGCAAACTCGCCTTGCGCCCACACGCGTGCCTGCTGGCGATGCAGCGCCAACGGCAGGCGGTGCGTCAAGGCCAGCAGCGTCGCAAACACGTGCTCGGCAATCGGTCGCCCCTGTACGCCGCGCGTGTTCGTCACGAGCACGTGGCGGGCGGCCAGCGCGTCGAGGCACAGGTAGCCGACCGCGACTGCCGACGACTGCACCCACCGCAGACGTGGCGCCGCGGCCAGTTCGTCGGCCGACATGACCCAGGTGTAGGCGATGTCGCAGCGCGCGAGCCCGGCGGCACGCTCGGCGGCAGTGGTCGCATAGACGACCTCGTGCTGCGGGCACGACCGCCGCAGCCGCTCGATCTGCGCGGCGGGAATCTGCCAGGCCGCGACGTCCTGCTGAATCGACACGAGAATCGTCACCGCCTGCCGAACGCCCTCCTGCGCGTCGGCGCCACCGTGCGCCGGTAGTGGCCGGAGCGGCCGCCCATCTTCTCGTCGAGTTGCACGCGCTCGATCACCATGCCCTTGTCCACGGCCTTGACCATGTCGTAGACGGTCAGCGCGGCTCCGGCCACGGCCGTAAGCGCCTCCATCTCGACGCCGGTCTGGCCGGCAGTGCGGACGCGCGCGGTGATGGCCACCCCGGTGGCGGTATGCGCGAGTTCAACCTCGATGCCGGTCAACATCAGCGGGTGGCAGAGCGGGATCAGGTCGGCCGTGCGCTTGGCCGCCATGATGCCGGCCAGACGGGCCGCCTGCAGCGGGTCGCCTTTCTTGATCTTCCCGGCGAGGATGGCGCGACGAGCGGCCAACGACATCGAGACGTGCCCCGAGGCCACGGCCTCCCGCATCGTGACGGGCTTGTCGCCGACCTCCACCATCTTGACGCGGCCGCCGGCGTCGATGTGCGTCAAGCGTGCCGGTCTGGGCATGCGCCCTCCTTGTATGGGAGCGTCAACATCAGGGTGCGCCCTCGCCCTGGGCCAGGAAGAACGACAGGCTCTCGAGCGAGACGGTCAGATCCACGCCCTTCAGCTTGATTCCGTCGGGCACCTTCAAGGTGCCGGGTGAGAAGTTGAGCACGGCCTTCACGCCGCTTCCCGCCACCTGGTCGAGCACGTGTTGCGCCGATTCCGCCGGCACCGCCAACACGACGATAGCGACGCGTTCGCGGCGCAGCACCCTCTTCAGGTCGCGGATGTCGTAGATGGGCACGCCACTGCGCGACTCGGCGCCGATCTTGGCGTCGGCGCTGTCGAACATCGCGACAATCTCGAAGCCCTCGCGACGGAAGCCCGGGTAGTCGGCAAGTGCCATGCCCAGGTTGCCGGCGCCTAGCACCGCCACGCGCAGGTTACGGTCGAGGCCGAGGATCTGGCGCAGATGCAACTTCAGATCCTTGACGTAGTACCCCACGCCGCGCACGCCAAACTCGCCGAAGTACGCCAGGTCCTTGCGGATCTGCGCGGCATTCAGATGGAAGCGCTCCGCCAGCGCCTGCGACGCGGTCGTCTCGACGCCGTCGGCCTCGAGTTGATTCAGGCATCTGAGATACACGGAGAGGCGGCCCGTCGTCAGCTCCGAGACCTGCTCGCTGGCGGCCTTCCGCTTGTTCTGTAAATTCACAAGCCTCCTGAGAATAGGCCAAAGCGCCGGCGCGGGTAAAGGCCTTGGCGCGAGGGCGGAGCCGTCCTGCGCTACCATCCCCGCCATGGCTCATTCGAACCCTCCGGCTCACCCTGCGGCACCGGGCGCCCCCAAGGCATTCACTCCGTACGTGGCAGACGGCCAGTCGATGGCGGAGTTCACCGGGAAGGCGATCTTTCTGGGCGTGCTCTTCGGCCTCATCTTCGGGGCCTCGACGGTCTATCTCGGCCTGCGCGCGGGTCTGACGGTGTCGGCCTCGATCCCCATTGCGGTGCTCGCCATCTCGGTGTTGAAACGGTTCGGGGGGTCGACCATCCTCGAGAACAACATCGTGCAGACGATTGGCTCGGCTGGCGAGTCGGTGGCGGGAGGCGTCGTGTTCACGATTCCCGCGCTGATCTTCCTGGTGCCGGAAGGCCCCAAGTACTTCACCTACGTGCAAATCACGATGCTCGCCTTTGCCGGCGGCATTCTGGGCGTGCTGATGATGGTGCCGCTACGCCGCGCGCTCATCGTGAAGGAACACGGCGTGCTGCCGTACCCCGAGGGCACGGCGTGCGCCGAGGTCCTCGTCGCCGGCGAACGCGGCGGCACGCTGGCGGGGTTGGTGTACGGCGGCCTGGCCATCGGCGCGATCTGGAAGTCGCTCACCGGCATCTTCAACCTGTTCCTGGCCGAGGTAGGCTACTCGGCGCCGCGCGCAAGCCAGTTCCCGAACGCCACGCTGAACGTGGACATCTCGCCCGAGTACATGGGCGTCGGATACGTCATCGGCCCGCGCATCGCCGGCACCATGTTCGCCGGCGGCGTGCTGTCATGGCTGGTCCTGCTGCCGCTGCTCTCGCTGCTTGGCGCCGCCATCACCACGCCGTTCCCGCCCATTCATCCAAACTTCGCCGTGAACCCGGCTACCGGACACCCGTTTCTGATCTCGGAGATGAGCCCTGGCCAGATCTGGAGTGCGTATATCCGCTACATCGGCGCCGGCGCCGTGCTGGCAGCCGGCCTCATCACGTTGTCGCGCACCCTGCCGACCATCGTCGCCTCGGCACGCGAGGGCCTGAAAGGCTTTGGCGCCGAGACCGGTGCCACACCGAAGCGCACTGAGCGCGACATACCCATCATGGTGGTGCTGGTGGGCTCGCTCCTGCTGGCCGTGTTCCTCGCGGTGACGCCGGGCCTGCCGACGCAAGGCAACGTGCTCGTGTCCATCCTGATCGTGTTCTTCGGCTTCTTCTTCGCCACCGTCTCGTCGCGCATCACCGGGCTCATCGGGTCGTCATCCAACCCCATCTCGGGCATGACCATTGCGACGCTCATCATCACGTGCCTGATCTTCGTGGCGCTCGGCTGGACGGGTGACGTCTACGGTCCGGTGGCGCTCTCGGTGGGCGCGATCGTGTGCATCGCGGCGGCCAATGCCGGCAACACGTCCCAGGACCTGAAGACCGGCTACATCGTGGGTGCGACGCCGTTCTACCAGCAGATTGGCCTGGCGATTGGCGTCGTGACGTCGGCCTTCGTCATCGGCATGACGGTGCTCTACATGCACCAGGTGTTCGGAATCGGCTCGGCCGCGGTCGCCGCGCCCCAAGCCACGTTGATGGCCACGCTGATTCAAGGCCTGCTGTCGCAAAACCTGCCCTGGGGACTCGTACTCGTCGGCGTGTTCGTGTCGGTCACACTGGAGTTGTGCGGCATCCACTCGCTCTCGTTCGCGGTGGGCGCCTACTTGCCCATCGCCACGACGGCCCCGATCTTCGCGGGCGGCCTCGTGCGCTGGTGGGTGGAACGCCAGACGGGCCAGACCGCCGAGTCCGACCTCGGCGCTGGCACCCTGTTCAGTTCCGGACTGATCGCGGGCGGCTCATTGGCGGGCATTCTCTTCGCGGTGCTCGTCGGCCTCGACCAGCAGGGCTACCACATCCTGCCGGCGCTGCAGTCGGTCGGCAATGCGCTGCCGTTCCTGCATGGTGAGAACACCATGGGCCATCTATTCGGCGCAGGCTTGTTCCTGGCGCTCGGCATCATCTTGGCGCGCGCCGGACAGCGGACGATCGACTAGGCGCGAAGATGTCGGCGCGGGAGGCGACGCGGCGTCTCCGTAAGGCGAACTCCGAGGACCGGCCGCGCTGGCGGTGCTCCGTGGTCTGGGGTGCGGTTCCACTCGGCGGCAGGACGTCCCGCCAGGCCGGACCGGCGGTGATCCAAAGGGTGATGCCGCGGCGCCTCATGCGCCGTGTCCCGCGTCGCGCGGATCCACGCGAGGCATCGCCTACGGCACGATGCGCAGGGCGTAGGTCACCGTCTCGGTCTTCGTGCCCTCGGTGGCGATTATCTCCACGACATACTCGCCTGGCGCCAGTGGCGCCAGCGCGACTTCGGCCACCGAGACGCGCAGCTGCCGCGACTCGTCGAGACCCTCGCTGAGTTGCACGGGCACGGCCATGACCTGCCCGGCGCGGTTGAGCAAACGCGCCGACACCGTGGCGGCCTTCGACACGATGGGCGTTGCCACGACGATGCGTTCGGTGCGTCGGAAACGTGCATCGGCGGTAGCAGCGAAGAGGCGCCCGGTGCCAGGCCCACGTCGGGATGCCAGCGCGGCCGAGCCCAAGAGGGCGGTGGCCGGCGGCACGGTGGCCATGGTGGAGACGACGACGGGCACACGCGCGCCGTCGGGCGTCGCCTGCACGCGAATCTGATAGTTGCCTGCCGGCAGCTGGTCGCGCTCGGGGTGCCGGAACGACAGCACTCGCGCGCCAGGGCCGAGCGTGACCGTCTCGCTGCGGCGCGTCTCGCCCCCGCCACCGCCTGCAGGCTCGATTTCGAGCCGCACCTGGGCGCCCTTGCTCCATTCGGACGCGGCGGCCGTGGCCCGGTCGACTTCAAGGGTGATCTGCAGGTAGCCCGCGCCACCCGTCGCCTGCACGAACATCGGCGCGACCCGCCGGCCCGGCAAACGCGAGATCGCCTGAGCGGCGCTCGACGACGCAGGCGACGTGGCCGGCCTCTGCGCAGCGGAGATCTCCGCCGCCGTCGGGGCAAGATACCCAGGGCGGGCGCGGATCTCGATATCCGGTCGCTTCACCCGGACGGTCAACTTCCGGTAGCGCCCGTCGAGCTTTTGGTTGGTCGACACGTAGCCCAGCAGATAGTGGGAACCCACGTCCGTGAGCAGTCGCGGCAATGCCCTCTCGATGTTCGTGTTCAGAACGACGGCGCCGTCGGTCTCTTCAGCCAACGCGCGCAGTGCGGCCTGGCGACGTGCGAGGCGCTCACCATCGGCGACCAGCGACGGGTTCGCAGGACGCCGGGCGATAGCCGCGTCGTCGAACACCACCAGACCGCGCGGGTCGATCGGATAGAAGCTCACGACGGCGCGATTGGCGCGTTGAGTGAGCAACCGGAACGTCGTCTGCAGATCCGCTAGCGCCAGCAACGAACGCTCGCGTTCGCACGACTGCAGGCTTCGCCCTTCGGGCGTGTTGCCGACTCCGAGCCGACCGTCGGGCGTCGTGCCAATGGGTTCTGGGCCGCCGGGCGTCGCCAGCGTGCGCGCCAACCGCTCATCGGGACCCGGCAGGGTCCAGCCTTCCGAGAGCAACAGCACGAAGCTGCGCTCCTCGCGTTGCGACTCGAGTTGATCCAGCAGGTCTTCGATCGCCTCGAGCGTCTTCGCCTCGCGACGCCGCTCGATCAGCGCCTCGGCGATGCCGGCCGACTCGCCGGCGTCGGCGTAACACATCCGCAGTTCCTGATCGCGCGGATCGCTCGTGTTCATGCGCCCGCGATCGCCCCAGGCCCAGTTGTTCCGCAGCATGTCGCCGATCGACGTGGTGCGTGGCGAGAACGTGATGTTGCGCGCCGACATGTCAGGCGTCATCACGCCAACCAGGTCGTCTTCGCCGACCACGCGGTCGAGCAGCGCCGACACCGGATTCTGGGCGTGATACGACCCCTCGATCTGTACGTGCGCGGTGTCGAGGAACAACACGAATACGCGCGCGTTCGGCTGCGCCGTCCGGGCGCGTGACTCGGCCACCGTGGTGGGCTCGACGCGGGCTGATTCCGGGACGACGCCGCGCGCCTGCACCAGCTCGAACGACGAGACCTGCTGCGGCGCGTTGTCTTCGAGCACCTCGAAGTCGGCGGCCGCGAGGTCGGTGACCGCCACCCCGTCCTTCGACGCGTACACGTCGAGCCGCACGAGATTGGCGCCGCCCCGGAAGCGCGGCTCAGGTGCCTGCGACCAGAGCGGACCCGGAGACGCGGTCAGTAGCAGGGCGACCGCGCGAGCGGCCAGGCGAAGAGAGGGACGCGACACGGGTGGTGCTCCTGGTCCAAATAGTAGCCCGGCGCGCGACGTCAGCGGAGGTATTTGCGATTGATCAGGTCGGACAGCGGGATGTCGATCTGCTGCGACACGAGCGGCAACCGGATATCGAGCCGGGCGTCGGGCACGGCCGTCGTGGCGCCAAGCACCTCGTAGACGACGAGGCTGACATTCCGCAGCCGAACATCGGCCGACGCGGTGGGCAGCGTGAGCCGGGCCTCATACCGGGCGGTCTTGAGTTCGTCGAGCAGCCAGTTCTGTACTTCCGACTCACTCCGTCGATCTTCGACTACCACGTAGCCCACCCCGAATGTCCGCAGGATGCCGGCAATCTGCCCGGGTTCCGAGATTCGATCCTCGGCGGCTACCGCCCCCATCATGGAGGTCGTCAGCAGCTTGTCGGCTCGAAGCACGATCGCCTGCCGCGCCGGGTCGTGCTTCCGGACGAAGAAGGTGAAGAACCCGGTATCGACATCGCCCGCGAACATCACGGTCGACCCGCGCGGATTCGCCACGACGAACTGCGCCGCCTGTTCGTAGCCGTGCGCCTCAGGAAGGCGGATGCTCGCCGAGGAAGCGATCTGCACGGCGAGGGCCACAGCCACCGCGACGCCCGCGATGCCCCTGGGGGCGCCCACCGTGCGCGAGAGGAGCGCGCCCACGCACAGGGCCCAGGCCGGCACCCAGTAGATGCTGTAGCGCGGCGGCTCCGGCGCCACGGCAATCAGACTCGAGAACACACCGACGCTGATGATCCAGCACCCGGCAAGTAGCGCCACGGGATGACGGCGCACGCACAGCCCCACCAGACCCGCGACACCGAGCAGCAGTACCGGCGGCGCAAACTGCGCGCTGAACGATTGACTCAGCGTGTTGATGGCAAGGTTGAGCCGTCCGGACTCCCCGGCGCTCATCGCGAAGCCCGAGGCCATCGCGACGTTGAACGGCGACAGGTACAACGTGAGCGGGACCAGGGGCCCCACGATGACAGCCGCCACGAGCGTGGCCCCCACGACGTCGGTACGGAACAGTCGACGCCAGCCGACCCGCCACCAGACGTAGAGGATCACCGACGGCAGCACCACGACCGACAGCTGCTTGGCCCAGGCGCTCGCCGCAGCCAGCAAGGTGGCCGCGACGATGGCTCCCGACTGCCCTGTCGTCGCGAACCGGTTGGCGTAGTACACGGCCGCCACCATCAGTGACACCGCCGGCACTTCCGTCATCACGCCTTGTGCCATTTCGACCAGAAAGCCGCTCGAGGCGAACACGGCGGCCGCCGCTGTGGCCGCCCATTCGTCGAACAGCTCTGACACAAGTTTGTACAGGTACACGACGCCGATGACAAGAAACGCCAGGGACACCACCCGCGCCGACGCAACCGACACGCCGAACACGGTGAACACCGGCGCCTCCACGAGCGCGAGCAAAATGGGATGATGGCCAATCGACAAGGCGGGATACCGTGCGTAGTAGTGCCGCGCGTACTCGAGCGCCTCGCCGACCGAACCGAGAGGCCAGTCGTGGATGGCGTCCATGAAGAAGGCGCCGTTCATCAGGTGCCTGGGCATGTCGCCCTGCAGGGACACGTACGCATCGTCGCCAAAGCCCGCACCCGCGAGCAGCACGGCCAGCAGGGCGCATCCAAGCAGCAGGGCCAGCGGCACGCCGCGCAGGCGTCGCGAGTCGCGACCTCCGGCGCCCTCCGTTGGCGTCATTCTTCGGTGACCTCATCCTGCCGCCAGGGCTGCGCTGTCCCCGGCGTGTAGGCAGCCCGCGGCAACGTCCACGCGGTCCGCACGTCGAAGCGGTGACTCAGATGAAAGAGCGCCGTGCCCACCACAAACGACACGCCGTTGCCCGCGTGGTGCACGAAGTGCGCGGCCACGACTCGCGTCGCGAACCAGAGTCCACGAGTGCGGCGAAAGTAGCCGTAGTAGTTGCGATTCAGTACGAGTAACCCCACCAGCGGCACCGGCAGGACCCAGAGGAGGCGCCCGTCCACGAACGCTCCGAGCACCAGCAGCATCGTCAAGTAGGCGCAGACCACCGACACCCGCAGCCCCCACGCCAGGTTCAGATCGGTCGAGAGGCCGCCGTAGCGCAAGATGAGCTGCGTCCATGGCACGCCGCGGTCGCGCACGTCGGACACGATACTCGACATCAACGTCCACCGCTTGAGATGCTTGCCGTTCAGCTTTGAATCGACCTTGATCGTCGCGCCCGAGGCATGCAACCGGTATCCCAGGTCGATATCTTCTACCGAGGGCCGCCGGAAACGCTCGTCGTAGCCGCCCACGGCACGAAAGGCATCGGCTTTCACCGCGCCCAGGCCGGCCCAGAACGTCCGCGCCTCGCCTGACGTATTGCAGTGGACGTACCGGTGCTGGAGGTTGCGGTACTGCGACATGAATCCGGGGGCCTCGGGCGAGTCATCGTACGCACCGAACACGGAGGCCGCATCAGGATGCGCGGCAAAGAAACCCTCGACGCGCTCGACGACGCCGGGCTCGGCGATGACGTCGCCATCGACGAAGAGCAGGTAGCGCCCCCGCGCGACGCTGGCGGCGCGATTGCGGGCGGTGGCCGGTCCCTGGGCGGTCGGCCAGCCGATGCGCTCGGCACGAATCTCGTCGGCCAGCACCTGCCAGTCTTCGATGGCGCCGTCAGCCGCAATCAACAGTTCGGTCGTGGCCGCCCTGTCACGAAATGGCTCGAGCACACGTCGAAGCATGGCGACGTTGCGGTGAAATGGCACGATGACCGTAGTGATAGCAGGCACGAATGCACTCGTCGTAGGGATCTATCGGACGCGGCCTTCTCGAGCGTCACCCTCGAACCCGTGGGGGCTCGGCGCAAAAGCGAGAAGTCCTGGTTCGTCGAGCGAGCGAGGCCGCGTGGCGCTGCGCCGATGCAATCGGCGCAGCGTTCCGCGAATTGCACGGTGCAGGACCTGGAGGCACATGGGAGAGCACTTATGTCTGTCTTCAGATAGACTTCATCAGGTCAATCGCCGCCGTATTGTGGCACACGAAGTGCTAGGCACAGCAGTGATGGTGCCCGCCGTCCCGGTAGGGGTGCGGGCTCGAACGACTTCACGAGCACAGGTGGCGGAGACGCCACCCCGCGACCCCGATGCGCACGACGCCACGGGCCGACGGATGGTGGGAGGAGCAGGAATGGCAGCGCGCGCCGTTGCACAATACGCGCCGGGAGATCGGATCGTCGTCGTCGGCGGAGGTCCAGCCGGACTGACTGCGGCCTACCAAATGGCTAAGATGGGATGGTCCGTGACGGTGCTCGAAGCCGACGACATGCTCGGCGGCATCTCACGCACCGCTCAATACAAGGGTTATCGTTTCGACATCGGCGGCCACCGCTTCTTCACGAAAATCCAGCCAGTTGAAGACCTCTGGAACGAAATCCTCGGCGACGACTTCATCAGCGTGCCGCGGATGTCGCGAATTCACTACGACGGCAAGTACTTCGACTATCCGTTGAAGGCGCTCAACGCCCTGCGCGGCCTTGGGGTGATCAACGCGATACGAATTGTCGTCAG
>JANORI010000828.1:0-1920 GCA_031415235.1 Acidobacteriota bacterium
GCGCGCGCGCCACCAGCGACGAGTAGAACGCTCCGTCAACAAGGCGAATGCCCTTCGTGCCTGTCGGTGCGACGATCGATCGCAGTTGCCCCGTTCGCGCAACGAGACGGGTCCCGCGGAATACCAGAAGGGCCGACTCGACACTCGCATCCAGAGGCGGCGAGAGGTGACTCGCTTCCGCCGAACCGTTCCCGATCAGGCGGGCCACGAGGTCGGCGTTCGCTGCCACGCCCTCGGCGGCGTCAGTCAGTCGTTTCGCGACGATCGTGAGTTCACCGGCCACACGCGTGGCACGTTCATCGCGTTCGATCGCCGACCACTGGGGCCAGTCGCGGGCGGCGGTCTGCAGCGTTCGGGTGTCGCCGACAGCCAGCAAGAGTGATATCACGAAAAGGGCGGTGGCACCGATTGCCCAGATTCGTGGTTGCCGCAGGTAGCCCGTCGATCCTATGGCGACGACAACGCCCATTGCCGAGATTGCCAGCGAAATCCATTCCGGGTTGCGCTGCCAGGCCGCCAGGGCGAGTAGCGTCACCGAGGCGCCGGCTACCCAGATCAACGGCCAGCGCTCCACGCGATCGACGCGCGATTCGTGGAGGGTGGGCCGCTCGGTGTCCGCGGGCTTGGCAGTCATTGCTCCCACAATACCCCGACGTCACGACGAAGGCGAAGGGTTGCACGCGCTCGATTATCTTTTCGGGATGCTCTCCGCTCACCTGATCGTCGTTGCCCGGATGTTGCTCGGACCGTGTTTGGCGGGGGGTCTCTTGTCGGCGTCTCCGCCAACTCGCGACGTCCGGCCTGCCACGGTACAACTCGGCCGACAGATCGACCGCATCGATGTGGGGAGCTTTACCCTGTTCCTTCACGACCAGCGCGCGGGTCGCGAGCAATTTTCGATGCAACGCGTGGTGGCGGCCGACGGCGCGACGCTCGAGTTGCGCGCCGAATCGGCGGTCGGTGATCGCCGCTCTGCGGTCCGCCTGGAGGCCGATTCGGCAGGGAGCCCTGTCCGCTACTCGGTTGAAGAGCGCACCGGCGCCATGGTCACGCTCCGCCTGGGCGGGCAGCGCGTTCGCGGTCGATTCACCACGCTTGCTCGCAGTACGAGTGGTGAGGCCGCGCGCGAGTATCTGCTTGTGCCGGGGGCTGTGGTGCTCGAAGACCACGGAGTGCTGCAATACGCCCTGCTGGTTCTCAACCGACTGCATGTGGAAGGCGATTCCACCGTCATTCCAGTGATCACCCCCATTGCCAATCGTCAGGGCACCGTCCAGCTCGCGCTCATGACCATCAGTGACACGGTGGTTATTGCGGGATCGCGGCGTCAAGCCAGGCGATGGCGTGCGGTCACCGATCGCGGCGAGTCTCGCTTCATCTGGGCCGACGCTGAAGGACGACTCCTTCGCGTGCAGATCCCCTCGCGCGGATTCAACGCCCTGCGCGATGACGTACCTCGATGAGCGGTTTTCTGCCTGAAACCGTGCCAACGAGGGGACCGTACGGCCCCCTGTCCATGACCTCCTCCCGCCCCGTACTCATGCGCATTCACGCCCTCGCGATCGCGCTGGCTTCCCTCGCTGGCGCGCTCGCCGCCGTGCCGGTGGACGCCCAGACTGCCCCAACCGCCGGTGGTGTTCTCACGCTCGCCGATGCCATCGCCCTGGCGCGCCGAAATAACCCGACATTTCAGAATTCGATAACGGCGCGCCAGAGTGCCGCGGCGCAGGTCCGAGCAGCAAACGGGGCGCTGCTCCCCAACGTCAATACCAGTTTTGGCGCCGGCTATCGCGAAGGGCGCCAACAGTTTTTCGGGGGACAAGCATTCGGTTCGACAAACAACCAGCTCACCAGTGACGTAAGCGGATCGGCCTCGCTGAACTTGTCGATGGCGACGTTCAGCGATCGGCGCGCCGCGCG
>JANORI010000829.1:0-1703 GCA_031415235.1 Acidobacteriota bacterium
CATCGGCGCCGGCGTGGCGCTCGAGGCCCTGCGCTTCACGCCGAGCGCCATCCTCACCTTCCGCATTGCCACGGTTGCGGTAATCGCGGCCCTGGCGGCCTGGTGGATCGGCCGCCCGCTGATGCGGCGCGTCACCGACGAGCAAGTCGCGCTCTATCTCGAAGAGCATGAGCCGTCGCTCAACTCGCTGCTGCTGAGCGCGATGGACGCCGAGCGCGGCGGCAGCGGCAACTCGCAGTCCCCTGCCCTGGTCGCCAAGCTCGTCGAAGAGGCGATTGAGCGCTGCCACGAGATCGAGGCCGGGCGGCGCATCGATCAGCCCCTCGTCCGCCGCTACAGCCTGATGGCGGCCGGCGCGGTGGGCCTGGCGCTGGCGGTCTTCGTCTTCGGCCCCGCCTACCTGCGTCATGGACTCACGGCGATGTTCTCGTGGACCCAGAGCCTCGAAGCGGCCGCCCCGTATCGGATCGGCCTGACGCCCGGCTCCGGTCAGGTGCCGCGCGGGTCCGACCAGATCTTCACCGCTACGCTCAGCGGATTCACCGCCGACGACGCCGTGCTGCTCGTGCGCAAGGGCGACGCCACCGCCTTTGAGCGCGTGCCGATGGTGAAGGGCGAGAACGGCACGTTCGAAGGCATGGTCTTCGACCTCGACGCCACGCTCGAGTTCATGGCCGAGGCGGCCGGCGTCCGTTCGCCGGCCTTCACGTTGGACGTCGTGGATCTGCCGTACGCGCAGCGCATCGATCTTGAATATCGCTTCCCCGCCTACACCGGCCTGGCGCCGCGGGTGGTGGAAGATGCCGGCGACATCGCCGTACTGGCGGGCACCGAAGTGATCGTCACGATCACGCCCACGATGCCCACGCCCGCCGGGCAGCTCACGCTGCACGAGTCGACCGAGGTGCCGCTGGCCGTGGCCGCCGAAGGCACGCTGACCGGGCGCTTCGTCGCCGACAAGGACGGCTTCTACCGCGTGGGCCTGCAAGCGCCCGACGGCGCGATGATCGCGGCCTCGCCGCAGTACGTGATCGACGTGCTCACCGACATGGCGCCAACCGTGTCGATCGCCAAACCGGGCCGCGATACCAATGCCACGCCGGTCGAAGAGTTCTTCGTCGAGGCCAAGGCCGACGACGACTTCGGCGTGCGTGGCCTCGAGCTGGTCTACTCGGTGAACGGTGGCCCGGAGAAGACCGTGCCCCTGTACCGGGGCGCCAAGCGGCTCGAAGAGGTCACCGCGGGCCACACCTTCTACCTCGAAGAGCTGGGTGTGCAGGCCGGCGATGCGGTGGCCTACTACGCGCGCGCCAGTGACAACGACGCCGGTGGCGGCAAGCAGGCCACTAGCGACATGTACTTCCTGCGCGTGCGCCCGTTCGGCAAGGACTTCAAGGCGGCCACGTCGCAGTCGGGCGGCGGCGGGGGGGGTGGCGGTGGCGGCGCGGAAGTGGGCGCGCTCTCGGAGCAGCAACGCCAGATCATCGCGGGTACGTTCAACGTGCTGCGCGAGAAGAAGAAGCTCACGCCCGAGAAACTGCGCGAGAGCACCGTGGTGCTGGCGCTGTCGCAGGGGCGGCTGCGCGAGCAGGTCGAGGGGCTGGTCAGCCGCATGAACTCGCGGCTGGTGGCGCCCGACCCCGCCTTCAAGAAGATCGCGGACCTGCTGCCACTGGCGGCGACCGAGATGAAAGCGGCCGAGA
>JANORI010000830.1:0-7168 GCA_031415235.1 Acidobacteriota bacterium
GCACTTCTTCAGCAGCCTCGAGCGCATCGTGCTCGACGGCGGCGTCACCACCAACATCCCGAGCAGGCCCGACTTGGAGCGGACCGACTTCGAGAAGACGAGGGTCTGGAACACCTACCTGCGGGGCGATCACCAGGTCAACGCCACCAATACGTGGGGGCTGCGCTGGCTGCGCGAGACCTCGCCGCAACCGCTCCAGATCAACGCTGAGAATCACACGGTCTCGCGCTACGAAGCCGAGACCGACGTCGACTACACCCTGGTCGGCAACCTGAGCTCGATCTTCGGATCGAACAAGGTCAACACGTTCAGGGTGTCGGCAGTCAAAGAGGATGTGTTCTTCGGCAATCCGCTGTTCAACGACGGGGCCGACCAGCGGTCGCTGCAGCCGACGCTGAACCACCTGGCGTTCAGCGACCAGCAGAGCCCGCGCGCCAACCGGCGCCTCGACCTCGCCTACGGCGCCGACAACATCTTCGCGTGGTTCCTGCCCAACACGTGGGGCGGCGATCACGACCTGAAGATCGGCATGAGCTACATGTATTCGTCGCTGCGCGTGCAGGACTTCGGCAACCTGAACGGCACGTTCACGATCCCGAGCGACCTGACCTTCGATGCCGCCAATCCGCGTAGCTACCCAGAGCGACTGTCGATTCGCGTCGGCAATCCGCTCGATTTCTACATGAAGGGGCACTTCATCGGCGGCTTCGTGCAGGACAAGTGGCGGCCGTCGGACCGGCTCACGGTCAGCGTCGGCGCACGCTATGACCTGGAGCTGACCCGCACGCCCAACCAGCTCAATCCGCTCTACCCGTCGGGATCGGGCGACTACCCGATCGACGCCAACAACGTCGCGCCGCGCATCGGGTTCACCTACGCGATGGACGACGAGTCGCGGTCGGCGATCCGCGGCGGTTTCGGGGTGTTCTACCAGCGCACGTCCTTCACGTTCCTGACGCCGATGTTCTCGGCCGGGCGCCTCTCGGATTCCTTCGTGGTGCAGTACCCGCTGAACAATGCCGATCCAGGTCCGCGCGCCGGCAACCTCCCCACCGCACCCGAGCTGGCGAACGGGCCGGTCGTGAACCACGCGCTCATCGACGCCCGGTTCCCGCCAGGCACGCTGAATCGCAATGTCGGCACCGTGCGGTTCGACAACCCGGACCGGCAGAACTCCTGGTCGCGCCAGTACAGCATCGGCTACGAGCGCCAGCTCGGGGCAACGACGGGCGTAGGCCTCGACTTCATCCGTTCCGAACAGCGCGCCCAGTTCATGCTGAAAGACCTCAACCCCGGCGTGCGCGACACGACGACGGCGACCAGCACGCTGCGGCGTAACTCGCCGCTGGTCGGCGCGCCGGGCGAGTTCGCCGCGCGCGTCGAGACCATCGTGAACGACGGGTTCATCAACTACAACACGGTGCAGGTGGCGCTCACGCAGCGCCAGCGCGCCGGCTTCGCCGGACGGCTCTCCTACGCCTTCTCCCGCGGCCGCGGCAACGTCAGCACGGGTCAAGCCGACGTGGCGATCTCGCAGGTGCTGGGCGATCTCAACCTCGACAACGACTCGGGGCCCACCAACGTCGATCGGCCGCACATCCTGTCGATGGCCGGTTCCTACAACGTGCCGCGCACGCGAGGCCTGCGCGTAAGCGCCGTCTACCAGCTGCGGTCTGGCACGCCGTTCACGCTCGTCGACAGCACGTCCGATCTCGATCGCAACGGTCAGACACTCAACGAGTACCTGCCGGCTGGCACCTACAAGGGGAACGGCGTCGATGCACTCGAGGTGGATTACCAGGGGGGCCGCAACGGCGCGCGCGGCCCGGCCTACGCCTCGCTCGACGTGCGCGCGGGGTACGTGTTCCGGCTGCCGGGGGGCCGCACGTTGAACGCCTTCATCGACATGTTCAACGGCACCAACGAACGGAACTTCGGCAACCCGACGAACAACAACGGCTCGGGAATCGTCAGCAGCGATCGCCGGCTCGCCCCGACGTTCCTCAACTTCACCAGCCTGGTCAACGGCGTGACGCGCACGTTCCAGTTGAACATGCGCCTCGGCTTCTGAGACTCGCTACGAGGCGGTGGCCGGCGTGATCTCGACCTTGATCGAGCGCCACTTCCCCTGGCGGAAGCGCAGCAACGACAGCGCGCACCGGGTGAAGTGACCGAGCACGATGGCGAGCCAGATGTCGGACGGCACGAGCGGCCGCATGCTCTGCAGCAGCGTGCAGAGTCCGATCGGGATGGCGACTTGCGACACCAGCGTGATGAAGAGCGGACTCTTCGTGTCGCCCGTGCCCTGCAGCCCACCGGTAAAGGTGAGCGCGCCGCTGATGAAGAAGCCGGACACGGCCAGGTAGCGCAGAAGCTGGCGGCCGATGTCCGACACGTGGCCGCCGTCGCCGGCGCCGAAGATGCCGAGCAGTTGGTTGGGGATGAGCAGGAACATGGCGCCGACGATGGCCGCCACGATCAGCCCGAATCGGGCCGCCGTGTAGACCCCCTGCAGCGCGCGGTCCGGTTGCCCGGCGCCGAGGTTCTGGCCCGCGATGGTGGCGGCGGCTCCCATGAGGCCCACCGACGTCCAGGTGATCATCGAGAAGAGTTCGGTGTAGCCAATCGTGTAGGCCGCCTGCGCCGCGGCGCTGTGCTCGAGGCCGCCGATGAACCGGAGCAGCATCACGCCGGCGACGTTCATCGCGATGCCTTGCACGCCCGTGGGCAGCCCGAACTTGAACAGCGACCGTATCACCGTCCAATCGGGCGCGGTACAGAGCGCGCGCGTGAAGCGAATCACGAGCTTGCCGCTGAACAGCAGCCACAGCGCGTAGCCACTCACGAGCGCCGCCGCGAGCGCCGTGCCCATGGCCGAGCCGGCGGTGCCGAACTTCGGGATGAGGATCAGGTTGAAGACCAGATTCAGCACGGTCATCGTGATGCCGAGCCGCAGCGGCGTCTTCGCGTCACCCGCCGCGCGCAGCGCCGCCGACAGCATGAAGAAGAGCAGCATGCCGATGCTGAACACGAAGTTGATCCGCAGGAACGGCAGCGCCTGCGCGCGCACCTCGGGGGCGGCGTTCACGAGCGACAGCAGCCACGGCGTGGCGAAGTAGCCAATCGGGGCCAACACGGCAAACATGCCGACGGCCGTGATGAACGCCTGGTAGACGACCCTGTTCACCGTCTCGTGGTCGCCGGCACCGGCGTAGCGCGACACGAGCACGGCCTGCCCGGTGAAGAGGGAAGCCATGAACACGATCACGACGAGGAAGATCTGCCATGCCACGCCAACCCCGGCGTTGGCGGCAAAGCCCATCAGGTTGCCGACCAGAGCATGGTCGACGACGCCCTGCAGCCCGGCCACCAGGTTTTGCAGCATGGTCGGCCACGCCAGCCGCCACACGGCCGGGGCCAGGGGACCTTCGATGAGAGAGCGATCGAACTTCTTGGACGAGGACGACGGACCGGCCATGCGAGACGTCTGAATTGTAGCGCGGCGCGAGCCCGCCGTCCTAGACGTCCAGCTCCTGGGCGTCTTCGGCACGGTCCATGATGAAGCGGAACCGCGCCGACGCGTCCTTGCCCATCAGCTCGTTGATCACGCGGTCGGTGAGCAGCTGGTCCGACACGTCCACCCGCAAGAGACGCCGCGTGCGCGGATTGAGGGTTGTTTCCCAGAGCACCTTCGGCATCATCTCGCCAAGGCCCTTGAAGCGAGTGATCTCGGGGGTGGCGCGCCCGGCGCGCTTCAGGATCTGCGTCTTGTGGGCTTCATCGAGCGCCCAGAACGTCTCTTTCCCGATATCGATGCGGTAGAGCGGCGGCTGCGCCAGATAGACCTTGCCGGCGGCAATGAGCTGCGGCATATGACGGAACAGGAACGTGAGCAGCAGCGTGGCGATGTGGTGTCCGTCGGAATCGGCGTCGGCCAGGATGATCACCTTGCCGTAGCGCATCCGCGACAGATCGAACGCCTTGCCCACGCCGCACCCGAGCGCCGTGGTGAGATCCGCCAGTTCCTTGTTCTCGAGCACCTTGGCGGTCGAGATACCTTCGGTGTTGAGCACCTTGCCGCGCAGCGGCAGAATCGCCTGGCGCGCGCGGTCGCGGCCCTGCTTGGCCGAGCCGCCAGCCGAGTCGCCTTCCACCACGAACAACTCGCTCGTGATCGAGCCTGGCTGGGTGCAATCGGCCAGCTTGCCGGGTAGGTTCACGCGTCCGGCCGTGGGCCCCTTACGCACCACGTCGGCCTGCGCGGCACGGCTGGCCTCGCGGGCGCGCGCGGCCAGGATGATGCGCGCCACCACCGCCTCGGCCACCGAGATGTTGGTGTTCAGCCAGTGCTCGAGCGCGGGCCGCACGAAGCCGTCCACGGCGCTGGCCATTTCGGGGTTGTTCAGCCGGTCTTTGGTCTGGCCCTGGAACTGCGGCTCGGCGATGAACACCGAGAGCACGCCGGTGAGGCCCTCGCGGATGTCTTCCGCGGTGAGCGTCACGCCCTTCGGCGACAGGTTGTGCGTCTCGATGAAGTTGCGCACGGCCTTGCCGACGCCCGCGCGGAAGCCGGCCTCGTGAGTGCCGCCGGAGCCGGTGGGGATGCCGTTGACGTAGCTGCGCAGATGCTCGTCGGTGGACTCGGTCCACTGCAGCACGGCCTCGAGCCGCACGCCGTTTTCCTTGGCCAGCGCGAACGGCGCCTCGTGCACGGGCTTGCTCGAGCGTTCGCCCAGAATCTTCTTCAGGTAGTCGATGAGCCCTTCCTCGTGCTGGAACGCGTGCTTCGTATTGGTTGTCTGGTCGTCGAAGCTGACCTTCACGCCCTTGTGCAGGAAGCTCGCCACTTCCAGGCGATCGCGGATGACCTGCGCTTCGAACTCGACCTTCGGGAAGATCACGGGATCGGGCCGGAAGAACACCGTGGTGCCGCTGCCGCGCGCCACGCCGATCTTCTTCAGGGGGGCCACCGGCTTGCCCTGCTTGAAGCTCATCTCGTACTGCGCGCCGTCGCGCCGCACGGTGGCCACGAGCTCGCGCGACAGTGCGTTCACCACGCTGGCGCCGACGCCGTGCAGGCCGCCGGCCGTCTTGTAGTTGCCCTGCTCGAACTTGGCGCCGGCGTGGAGCACGGTGAACACCACCTCGAGCGCGCTCGCCTTGCCCTTGGCGTGCGCGTCCACCGGGATGCCGCGGCCGTCGTCGCCGATCGTGACCGACGAGCCATCCTCGTGCAGCGTCACGGCGATGGTCGAGGCATGGCCGTTCATGGCCTCGTCGATCGAGTTGTCGAGGATCTCCCAGACCAGGTGATGCAGCCCGGTCGAGCCGACGCCACCGATGTACATGCCGGGGCGCTTGCGGACAGGCTCGAGGCCTTCGAGGACGGTGATGTCTTTGGCGGTGTAGGACATGGGCTAGCGGCTAGCGGCTAGGTGCTAGCGGCTAGGACAACACGCAGGGGCGCGTGCGGACCAGTATAGCCTTGCGTCGACGCGCGATCGCGCCTATCGTGGCGCCGTGACCAAGGCCGCGGTCGCGGCGGTGGTGGGTGTGTGCAGCGCGGCCGGCGCGGGCACCTGGCTCTCGCTTCGCCCCGCGGCACCCCCGGTCGTCGTGTCAGCGCCCACGCGGGCGCATTCGCTTCCTCTCGTGAAACGAGCGGCGGCACCGTGGGAGCGCTGGACGATCACGGAACAGTACTCGGCCCACGGCGTGATCGTGCTGCAGGTGGAGACGACGCACCTCGACCAGGCACGCGCCATCGCCATGGAGGTCTCGGCGCCGCTCCAGGAGCGTCACGCCGAGATCCTCATCTACTTCCACCGCCCGGGCCGACCCGACACCTTGCCCCCGCGCCGCGTGCAATGGAGCCGCGCGAGCGGGTTCGTCGAGACCAACTACGAGCGCTGACGCGGGCGCGCTAGCTCTTCTTGCGTCGCACCGGCGCCGCGGGACGGCGGCCACCGCCACCGCCAGTCGGCGCTTTGCGCGCGCGCTTCGGACGGTCCGCCGCGTCTTCCGCGCTCATCGTGCGACGGGGGCCACGCTTGACGCCTCGCGCCGCGGGCCCGGCACTCACCGGCTCCTTGGCGCTGCCAGGCTTGAAGAACTTCGACTGATCGTCCTCGGGCTCGATCTCATCGGGCACGATGGGCGCAATCTGCACAGGCGCGCCGTTTTCCGGCTCGTCGCCCTCGCCCGTCTCCGTCCCTCCGTCGGTGCCGTCGGCGTCGTCGCCGATGACCCATCCGAAAGTGACGCTCTTGGGACGATAGACGTTGGCCGACGACACTTCCATCGGCTGCGCGTCCACCTCCTGCGCGGACGCAGCCCCCGCGGCCGCCGACCCACCCGCCCCGAACACGCGCAGACCGCCCTGGCGATCGCGTTCGAGCTTCACGAGTCCTTCCTTCTGGCACGCCCGCATCAGGTCGACGATCGAGCCGTACTTCCGATCGTCGAAGTCGGGATGGCTGCCCCGGATGAACTGCTTGATCTGACGCAGGTACATCGGCCAGCGAGGCGGCTGCGGCGGATCGGCCAGCAGCTCACGCACGAGCTCCACGCCCTCGGCAATCGCCGCGGCCGTGGCCGGATCGATCTCACGAGGAGCGCGGGGCGCCGTCTCGCGTGCCGGCGCGTCGGACGCCGGCATCGACGGTACGCTCGGCCCGCTGCCGAGGGCGCCAGACGCCAGGTCGGTAGCCGGCGGCAGGGCCGCATCCGCCATCGCGGCACCGGCTTCGCTCAGCTCCACGAGCGTGCTGCGACCGGTGTGCTTGAGCAGCACGATGCCCTTCTCCGCCAGCTTCTCGGCAAAGTCGCGAAACGAGCTCACGCCGTAGTCGCGCTCGGAGAACGACGAGTCGAGCTGCAGCAAGGTGCTCTTCAGCAGGCCCAGCTGCGGCGTGACTTCGCGATCCGCCAGCACCTTCAGCGCGCGCCGCACGAGCGGCACGATCGCATCGATGTTCATGGCCTGGCCGACGCCCACGCCCGCACCACCGCCCGCACCCACCGGTGAGGGACGCGTACGGTCGGGGCTGACGCGGCTGCTGCTGCCGCGACCCACCACGTTCTCGTAGGCGATGAACTCGGTGCAGTTCTTCTGCATCACCTGGCTGGTGAACTGGCGGCCGCCCACCACGAACACCTTCTTGTCGTA
>JANORI010000831.1:0-2284 GCA_031415235.1 Acidobacteriota bacterium
TCGAGTTCGATGCCACCGGCAAGTTCCTGCGCGAGGTGGGCAAGAACACCTTCGGCATGTCGTACGCGCACGCCGTGCGCATCGACAAGCAGGACAACATCTGGATCGTCGACAAGGGGTCGAACATGATCGTCAAGTTCAGCCCCCAGGGACGGGTGGAATGGGTCTTCGGCCGCAAGGGCGAGTCGTCGCACCTCGACGTGCCGCCCGACTTCGCGTCGCAGATCGGCGTGCTGCTGACGCGCGCCGGCCTGCCGGTGGAGCTGCCGGCCAACAACAACCCCCGTAGCCCGGTGCCGGTGCATCGCGACAACGTGTTCAACCAGCCGACCGACGTGGCGTGGGATTCGAAGGGCAACTCCTACTTCAGCGACGGCTACATCAACTCGCGCGTGGGCAAGGTCAACGCCAAGGGTGAGTGGGTGGCGAGCTGGGGCTCGCTCGGCAACGGCCCCGGCCAGTTCGACACGCCGCACGGCATCGCCGTCTCGCCAGCCGATGAGATCTACGTGGCGGACCGCGGCAATCGCCGTATCCAGGTGTTCACACCTGAAGGCAATTACATCCGCGAGTTCACGATCGACGTGCCCGTCGATACCACGAAGGGCAAGATCACCTACGGCGTGGAACTGCCCAACGCCAAGACCGGCTCGCAGGCGCCCGGCGCGCCCGACGCGTTGTGCATGACGCCCGGCCCCAACCCGGTGCTGTTTGTCGGCGACCTCTACCCGAGCCGCGTCTACAAGGTGTCGCTCGAGGGCAAGCTGCTCGGCGTCTACGGGCAGCCAGGCCGCAACCTCGGCGAGTTCGGCTGGATCCACGCGATTGCGTGCCCGTCGGAAGACGAGATCTGGGTGGGCGAGCTCATCAACTGGCGCGTGCAGAAGCTCGTGACCAAGGGCAAGGGCCGGGCGACGTCCGCGGCCGCGCGCAAGCAGTAGCGCGACCCACGGGACATGACCCGGCAAGGGCGGCGCGTGTGCGCCGCCCTTGCCGGGTACGCGTGCCGATGCTACTGCTGCCCGGCGGCGCGGAAGAGCTCGTCGGCCGACTGCAGCACGATGGCGCGCAGCCGCGCCGGGTAGTTGGCCGGCAGCGTGGCCAGGAAGCGCCGCACGTCGCCAGCCGTGTCGCCGCTGGTGTAGCCGCCAAGCGTGTTGTCCATCCACCGTTTCGGAAAGAAGATGTCGCCCGTCTTCTGGATGTCCCACAGCAGTTCCAGGCTGGGGCGCACGTACTTCGCTGACTGCGCCGCGCGCAGCGGGTGGTGCAGGTAGTCAAGGCCGTCGAGCACCCAGGGCTCACGGCGGCGGTTGGCGACGTCCCTGAGCGCCAGGAACCAGCGCTCGCGCACGGCGGGATCGGATGACAGCGCCGGTATGATGAACTGGAAGCGCGCCCTGCGATCGGGATTCTCGATGCGCGCCAGCTGACCGTCGAGGATCTCCGACCAGCGCGGCACCTCGCGGACGGCGAGTTCGAGCGCCAGCGCGGAATAGTCCGCCTCGGCGAATGGCAGCCCGGGCACCGCCTCTTTCTTCTCCCACACGGCCGTGAGCCACGTGAGCGTGGGCGGCGTCAGGGCCGTGCGGCGCAGCGCGCTGAACCACGCCGACTTCTGACTGGCGGTCGTGGCCGCATCGAGGCCAGCCCGCAGCGTGCGCTCGAAACCGGCCGCGCGGGCCTCGCGGTCTGCCGGCGTCAGGAACTTCCACCAGGCACTGCCGGCGTAGCCGAGGATGCGCTGACGGGTCTGCTCGTCGGGTTCGGCCGACACGGCCGTCATGGCCGTGTCCACGAACGTGGTGGCCGGCACGCCCCGGTCGAGCAGCGCGTCCCACAGCGTGACCCAGGCAGCGCCGCGCGTAAGCGGGTCCGCAATCGCGCCGACGTGCGTCGACAGATAGTCGCGCGAGGCCTGGTCGAGCACGAAGCCGCCGTAGGCCCAGCCCTGGCCGGTGGGCAGCACGTAGGCGGGCGCGGGCCAGCCCGCGGCCTCCTTCACGATCACGCGCGTGCTGTTGAGCGCGACCTCGACCATGCGCGGTCCCTCCGGCAGCGCGACGACCACGCGGAGCCGCTGTGGCCAGATGAGACCGCGCTTCTGCGGGTCGGTCTGCGTGAAGGCCAGCGACGCGATCGTGCCGCCCCTGGTCGTGAGCTCGGTCGTAATCACGGGGCGGCCGGGCGATTCCACCCACACCTTGCTCCACGCCGCCAGGTCCACGGGCGTGCGGCGGTCCAAGACCTCGATGAGGTCGGTCCACGTGGCGTTGGCGAACGT
>JANORI010000832.1:0-5004 GCA_031415235.1 Acidobacteriota bacterium
CTGGCGTCGTGAAGACCACGTCTCCGACCAGCCGCAACCGGACGAGCAGGATCTTCAGGGCTCGACCGTGGCCTCGTCGAGCAGCATCACCGGGATGTCGTCCTTGATGGGATAGACCCGGTGGCACGTCTCGCACTTCAGTGCGGCGCCGTCGTGCACCAGCACCACCGGCGTCTTGCAGGCCGGACAGGCCAGGATTTCGAGCAACTCCGCGTCAATGGGCATCGTGAACTCCGGTGGACGAAGTATAGCGCGCCAGGTTGCGTCTGCCGGTTGCCGGTGCCGGAAATATGAAAAGATGCGGGCATGGCTCTTGCGCTCGCGGCTCTCGCATTGCTCGTGGTCGTCGGGCAGCGCCCGGCTACGGCGCAGACCCAGGCATCGGCCCCCACGGTGACTCGCCCGGCTAATGCCGCCGCGATGTACGAGTTCCTGCTGGCGCGTCGCGCCGAGGCCGAAGACAACGTGGCGGCCGCGCAGAGCGCGCTCGAACGTGCCGTGGCGCTCGATCCGTCCGTCTCCGAACTGTATGGCGAGCTGGCCGCCTTCCATGCCCGTCAGAACCGGCCGGTTGAAGCCGCGACGGCCGCCGGACGGGCCCTCGCGCTCAATCCTCAGTCGGAGGAAGGGCACCGCATCCTCGGACTCGTGAATGCGGCCTGGGCCGACGGCGTGGTCGACGGCCCGAGCGGCGGCTCCGCCGAGACGTGGCGCTCCGCGGCGATCGTGCATCTCACGGCAGTCCAAGGCACGCCGGCCATGGCGACCGACCTCGGCTTGCAAGTCACGCTCGCGCGCCAGCTGGTCGCGTCGGGTCAAGCGGAGAAAGCCGTGCCGATTCTCGAGCGCGTCGTGTCGCAGACCGGCCCATCGGGCGAGCCGATCGTGATGCTGGCCGATGCACATCGCGCGCTCGGGCAGCTCGATCGCGCCGTGTCGGTGCTCGAGCAGGCCGCCGCCGCGAATCCCCGCTACTACATGGCGCTCGGCGACTTGTTCGAGCGGCAGCGGAAATTCGAGGATGCTGCCGGTGCATTCGACAAGGGCATCAAGGGCATGCCAACGCCCGGACGCGAACTACGCCTGCGCCGGGTGGCCGCGCTGCTCAGTATTCCCGAGGGCGGAGGCGCCGACCGCGCTGTCACCGCGCTCACCGAGGTCCTGGCGTCGGCGCCCAAGGACGTCACGGCTCTGTCTATGCTCGCGCAGGCGTACCAGCGGCAGGGCGACACCGCCAAGGCCGTTGGCGCCGCCGAGCAGGCGTTGACGGCCGAGCCTTGGCACCTGCCGTCGATGCTGGTGCTCACCTCCATTTACCGGGAGCGGTACGACTTCGCCGCCATCGATGCGCTGCTTGGCCGCCTCGAAAGTGACGGACTGGCGGGGCGAGGCGGCGCAGCCGGTGACAGCGTGCGACTGCTGGCCGAGCTCGGTGGCGCACGCCTGCAGCGCGGCGACTCCGCCGGCGCTGTACGCGCCTTCGAGCGGGCGCAGGCGCTGGTGCCAGAGTCGGCCGGCGTGGCGGCGGCGCTCGCGCAGGCGCATGTGCAGGCCAGGCAGTACGACCAGGCGATTGGCGTGGCAAAGACGGCGCGCGAACGGGCGCCACTCGATGTGGGACTCATCCGCATCGAGGCGATCGCCGGCGTGCACGCCGGCCGGGCCGGCGCCGCCGTCGCCGTCGCCGAAGCCGCGCTCGCGCCGTTTCTTCGCACGCCCGAAGCCGCGTTTGCGATGGCGGACGTCTACCAGGAAGCCAAGCGCCACGAGCCGGCGATTGCGCTGCTTGGCGCACTCGCGGCGGCGGAGCCCGACGACGACGCCCTGGCCTTCAGGCTAGCGTCGGCCTTCGAAGGTGCAGGCCGCGTCGCCGACGCGGAGCGCACGTTCAGGGCCATCGTGGCGCGCGATCCGCTGGACGCCAATGCGCTCAACTACCTCGGGTACATGCTGGCCAACCGCGGGCTCCGCCTCACCGAGGCCCTGGCCTTTATCGATCGCGCCTTGGCCGTCGAGCCTGGGAACCCGGCCTTTCTCGACAGCCGCGGGTGGGCGTTGCTGAAGCTCGGTCGTGCCACCGACGCGGAGGCGCCGTTGCGGACGGCCGCCGACGCGCTGCGGGGCAGCTCTGTGATCCAGTCCCACTATGCTGACGTGCTGGCCGCGCTTGGCAAGCGTGGCGACGCGGCGGACCGTCTCGAATTGGCGCTCGCCGGCGACGGCGTCGACATCGATCGCTCGGCGCTCGAGCGTCGATTGCGCCAGCTCGGCCGCCGCGCGCGATGAGGACCGCGGGGTTGGCGGTTGCCGCGGCAACCTTGCTCGTGACGGCGTGCGCCGCGCGGGTCCCTGACCGGCCGACCGGCGCCGGCGTGGACGCGCCCACCGCGCCACAGGCGCTCGCGCGGGCCACCACGCACTGTCATCCCCTTCGCACCGCCACCGCGGAGATCCGTCTGGCCGGCCGGGCTGGTCAGGCGCGGGTGAGGGCACGGCTCCTCTCGGGTTTCGCGGAGCCCGAGTCGTTGCGACTCGAGGCGCTGGCGCCATTTGGGGCGCCGGCACTACTGTTTGCTTCCAACGGCGCCACGACCACGCTGTACTTCCCCCGCGAAGCCCAGGTGTTGCGTGACGCGCCGGTGGCGAGCGTCCTCGACGCGTTGACCGGCCTTGCGCTCGACGCCGCCGACTTGCGCCGGCTGATCTTCGGCTGCGTGGCCGGCGGCGACGGCCGCGGCACGCAGTACGGCTCTACTTGGCAGATCGTAGCGTCCGGAGACACACGCGCGTTCTTGAAGTCCGGCGTGCTGGTGGCCGCAGACTACCGCGGGTGGCAGGTGGACTATGCGGCGCACGAGTCCGGCATTGCCCGGACGGTGCGGGTCCGGCGAAGCCTGCCGCAGGGCGTTGTCGACCTTGTCGCCACGCTCGTCAGCCTGGAAGTCAACACCGACATCGATGCCGCCGCCTTCACGCTGGCGGTCCCCGTCGATGTGTCGCTCATCACGCTCGAGGACCTGCGCGCGGCAAGTCCATTCGCGGCTCGCCAGCCATAGGAGCCGATGCCTGCGTATGTCTGTACCCGTGCCGCTCGTTGTTCGTGCCTACGCCAAGGTCAATCTCGACCTGAAGATCCTCGGAATGCTGCCGGACGGCTATCACGAGGTCCGTACCGTGCTGCAGTCGCTCGAGCTGCACGACACGCTGGCGTTTGCCGAGGCGCCAGGCCCCTTCGCCATCGCGTGCGACCAGCCCGGCGTGCCGCTTGACGCGAGGAACCTGGTGTGGCGCGCAGCGTCGCTGCTCTGGTCGTTGCGATCCGACGTCTCCGGGCCGCTGTCCGGCGTACGGGTCACGCTCCAGAAGCGGATTCCCGCCGAGGCAGGGCTCGGGGGCGGCAGCAGTGATGCGGCCGCCACGTTGACGGCGTTGGCGCGCCTCTGGCGAATGCCGTTCGACCTGGCGGGCTTGGCGCGCCTAGCCGCACGCCTCGGTGCGGACGTGCCATTCTTTCTGTCAGGAGGCACGGCGCTCGGGTCCGGGCGAGGCGATGACGTGTCACCCCTGACCGAGCCGCCGGTGACGCCCATCGTGCTCGTGAAACCGGCCTTTGGCGTCTCCACGCCAGACGCCTATGGGTGGTTCGACCAGGACCGCAAGCCAAAGCCCCGTGCGACGGGACCGCGGGCACTGCCGGGTTGGCCGGCGTGGGCCCATGGCCTGCGAAACGACCTGGAGCCGCCCGTGGCCAGTCGGTTCCCCGAGATCCGCCACGCGGTACGCGCCTTGACGGCTTTGGGGGCGGTCCACGCCGCCATGTCGGGCAGCGGGTCGGCCGTTTTCGGCGTCTTTGGCGACCGCGGACTTGCCGCTGCCGCTCAGGCCACACTGGCCGGGCGTGGCGAGACGGCGATCCTGACGGGCACCCTTCCCGGCGGGATCGTGGCCGGTGAACGTCAGCGCGTGCTTGCCGGCGATTGAATTCGTCGTATAGACTAGGGGTTTCGTCCGTAGGGACAGGTTTGCGCAGTCCGAGCGGGCCGCTGGTCCGGGATGTCGGCGGGAATGGTCCTGCGGGGCTTGGTAGTTCGGCCAGGGTGATGGGGCGTCGCCAAGCGGTAAGGCGCGGGCCTTTGAAGCCCGTATTCGAAGGTTCGAATCCTTCCGCCCCAACCAACTTTTTGAGGGGTCTTTGCCGGTGCGTCCGGCAGGATCGTAACGGCGACAGGCAATGCCACAGACGGGCTTCGGAGATCTCAAGATTTTTAGCGGCAGTGCGCACCCGCGCCTGGCCCGTGAGATCGCCCAATTCCTGGGTGTGCCCCTCGGACAGGCCCGTCTCCGCCGGTTCCCCGATACCGAGGTCTCGTTCCAGATCGACGAGAACATCCGCGGCACCGACATCTTCCTCGTGCAGCCCACCTGCGCCCCGGTCGATCAGCATCTCGTCGAGATGCTCATCATGATCGACGCCTTTCGCCGCTCGTCGGCCGCGCGCATCACGGCGGTGATTCCCTATTACGGCTACGCGCGCCAGGACCGCAAAGACAAGCCGCGCGTGCCGATTTCGGCCAAACTCGTGGCCAACGTGATTGCCGCGGCCGGCGCCCACCGGGTGCTCACGATGGACCTGCACAAGGCGCAGATTCAGGCGTTCTTCGACATCCCGGTGGACCACCTGTTTGCCGCGCCCATCATCATCGACTATCTGTCGCGTCAGGACCTGCAGCGCCCGACCATCGTCGCGCCAGATGCTGGCGGTGCCGAACGCGCCCGGGCCTACGCCAAGCGACTCGGTGCCGAGCTCGCGGTCATCGACAAGCGGCGCTCCGAAGACGGCACGGCCGAGGTGATGAACGTCATCGGCGACATTCGCGGGCGCACGTGTGTGATTGCCGACGACATCATCGACACGGCCGGCACCATCCAGAAGGCCGCACAGGCCCTCAAGGAATCGGGCGCCGAACGGGTACTGGCGTGCGCCGTGCACGGCGTGCTCTCGGG